>NZ_KB714656.1:37727-42457 GCF_000349585.1 Dietzia sp. UCD-THP | reverse complement strand
CGCCATCCCGGCGTGCGGCTGTGCGCTGACCTGGCAGGCGCTCGCGCGAGACGCCATCTGCGGGAGCGCCTGCCCGCCATTCCTTCGCCAACGACTGCGCGCGCCACCCCGGGATCGGGGCGGCGCGCACAGTCGTTGGCCGCGGCGGTCGGGCGGCGCCGGGTCAGGAGTCGTGGATGATCACGCCGCGCATGATCTTCCCGTCCTGCAGGTCCTGGTAGCCCTCGTTGACCTGGTCGAGCGAGTAGGTCGTGGTGATGAGCTCGTCCAGCTTGAGCTTGCCCTCGTCGTACAGGCGCAGCAGCTTGACGATGTCGTACTGCGGGTTGGCCGAGCCGAAGAGGGTGCCCGTGATGGTCTTTCCGAAGAGGGCCATCATGGTGCCGTTGACCTGCACGGTGTTCTCCGTCATGTTGCCCAGTCCGGTGATCACCACCCTGCCGCCCTTGCCGATGACGTCGAAGGCGCTCGAGACGACCTTCTCCTCGACGGTGCCCACCAGGATGAGCGCCTGGTCCGCCATCTGGCCCCAGGTGAGCTTCTCCACCTCGGCGTGGGCTTCGGCGGCGTCGGCGAACGCGTGGGTGGCGCCGAACTTCAGGGCTTCATCGCGCTTGAACTGGACGGGGTCCACCACCACCACGTGACGGGCCCCCGAGTGCACGGCGCCCTGGACGGCGTTGATGCCGAGCCCGCCGATCCCGTAGATCACCACGGTGTCGCCCTGGCGCACGTTGCCCGCGTAGGTGGCGGTGCCCCAGCCGGAGGGCACGCCGCAGCCCACCAGGACGGCCTTGTCGAGCGGCAGCCAGTCGTCGACCTTGACCACCGAGTGCTGCGAGATCACCGAGCGCTCGGAGAAGGTGCCGAGCATGCACATGGCGCCGAACTCCTTGCCGTCCGCCCGGAAGCGGAAGGTGCCGTCGGGCATGTGGCCGTCGAGGATGGTCGCACCCATGTCACAGAGGTTCTGGCGCCCGGTCGAGCAGTACCGGCAGGTGCCGCAGTTGGGGATGAAGGAGCACACCACATGGTCGCCGGGCTTGACCTTGGTCACCCCCACGCCCACGGCCTCGATGACGCCGGCACCCTCGTGTCCGCCGACGATCGGGAAGCGCGGCGGGAGGGAGCCGTCGGACAGGTGTAGGTCGGAGTGGCACAGGCCCGCGGCCGTGTACTTGATCAGGACCTCGCCGGGGCCGGGATCGTCGAGGTCGAGCTCGATGATTTCGAACGGCTTGTGGAGGTCGAACAGTACTGCTGCCTTGGTCTTCACGGCGGTGTTCCTTTCGGGAAGCGGGGAGCGGAGAGCGGAGACTGGGTGAGGTGTCGGGGGAGGGGGGCGTGTCGCGGATGGCACGCGGCCGGGTCAGAGCTGGATGTTGACCGACCTGGTCTGGGTGTAGAGGTCGAGAGCGCCCTGGCCCAGCTCGCGGCCCCACCCGGACTGCTTGAAGCCGCCGAACGGCATGGCGGTGTCAAAGCCGTTGTACTGGTTGACCCACACCGAGCCGGCGTGGAGGCGGCTGGCGACCTGGTGGGCCTTGGAGATGTCCTTGGTCCAGACCCCGGCGGCCAGTCCGTAGATCGAGTCGTTGGCCTGACGGACCGCGTCGTCGACATCGGTGAAGCGCAGGGCCGAGACGACGGGGCCGAAGATCTCGTCCGTGACCACCCGGTGATCGGGCTCGACGTCCACGAACACGGTCGGTTGGACGAAGTACCCGGTGTCGCCGTGTCGGCCGCCGCCGGTCAGGGCCCGCCCGCCGTCCTCGATGCCGGCGCGCAGGTAGTAGGAGACCTTGTCGAACTGGTCCTGGTCGACGAGCGGGCCGAGCTCGGTGGCGGGGTCCAGTCCGTGCCCGATGGTGGCCTGGGCGGCGGCGTCGGCGACGGCCTGGGTGAACTTCTCGTAGATGGAGTCCTCGACGTAGAGGCGGGTGCCGGCGGTGCAGGCCTGTCCGTGGTTGAACATCCACGCGGCCACGGAGCCGGCCACGGCGGCGTCGAAGTCGCAGTCGGCGAAGACGATGTTGGCGCTCTTGCCGCCCAGTTCGAGGGAGACCTTCTTGAGGTTGCCCTTGGCGGCGTCGACGATGAGCTTGCACACCTCGGTGGAGCCGGTGAAGGCCACCTTGTCCACGCCGTCGTGGGCGGAGATGGCCGCGCCGGCGTCGCCGAAGCCGGTGACGATGTTGACCACGCCGGCGGGTACCCCGGCCTCGGCGATGATCTCGCCGAGCAGCAGCGCGGTAAGTGGCGTCTGCTCGGCGGGCTTGAGGACCAGGGTGTTGCCGGTCGCCAGGGCGGGGGCGAGCTTCCAGGCGGCCATGAGCAGGGGGAAGTTCCACGGGATGATCTGTCCGCACACGCCCACGGGGACGCGCTGGGTGTAGGCGTGGAACTGCTTGTCGCCGGCGAACGGCATCGACACGTTGACCGTGGAGCCCTCGATCTTGGTGGACCAGCCGGCGTAGTAGCGGAACACGTCGGCCGCCCAGGCCACGTCCACGGCGGTGGCGATGGCGGCGGACTTGCCGTTGTCGAGGGCCTCGATCTGGCCGAGCATCTCGGCCTTGGCATCCAGCAGGTCTCCGATGCGCCACAGGATCTGCTCCCGCTGGTTGGGCTTCATGGTGGCCCAGGCGCCGTCGTCGAAGGCGCGGCGGGCGGCGGCGACGGCCCGGTCCACGTCCTCGGGTCCGCCGTGCGCGACTTGGGTGATCTCGGCCCCGGTGGCGGGGTCGTAGGTCCCGAAGGTGCGGCCGTCCGCGGCGTCGACCCACTGCCCGTCGATGAACAGCTGGTGCGGGCGGCCGAGGAAGTCGCGGGCCTCGGCGCCGAGCCGCTCGTCGACCTGGGTGGTGATGCCGCTGCCCCGGGAGAGTGTGCCGGTCATGTCTGTCCTCCAAAGATCCCGACCGGCTCGGGTATGAGTCCGGTCACAACCCATCATGGGGTCGTGGGCGGGGCTCGGAGTGTTCAGTTTCTGGACACCTTCTAGGACAGTCCGAACTCCCGCATGCGGGCGTAGAGGGTGGTCCGGCTGATGCCCAGGCGCTTGGCCGCGCGGGCGCGCACACCGTCGCAGTCCGCCAACGCGGCCACGATCGCGTCGTACTCGCCCCGGGCGAGTTCACCGGCCCGCGGCGGCCGTGTGGAGCGGGCGTGGGAGGGCAGCGAGTCCACGTCGAGGGTGGCCAGCCCCCTGGTCGCGGTCCGGGTGAGGCGGTCCGCCAGGACCGACCTCAGGGACACCAGGCCGTTGGGCAGGTCCAGCGCACAGACGGCCTCCGCGAAGCGGACAGTGACGGCCGGGGCCCCGAGTCCGCGCGCGGCGGCCAGGTCCGCGACCATCCGGCGGACGATCTCGCCGCCCTCCTCGCCGCGCTCGTGCAACGGTCGCAGAATGGTCCGCGCCCCGCACACGTCCAGCACCCCGTCACCGCCGGGCGGGGGTCCTCGCGGCTGGTGACGACGACGAGGGCGTCACCAGCGGATCCCAGGCGTGCTGCCAGGCGGCGCAGATCGGCGTCGCCGAGGAGGTCGATGTCGTCCAGGACCAGCGATCCGCCCCGGGTGCCGAGTTCGCGTAGGGCGGGGACCGCCAGCTCGCGCCACGCCGCGTCCGCGCTGTCCGCGTGGGCGAGTCGGACGTGCACTGCGTCGGGGCCGGCGATCGTCGTCGCCGTCGTCGTCCTGCCCGATCCGGACGGCCCCACCACGGCGTGGGATCGGGACGTGGCGACAGCGGGCGGGGCCGACGTGCCCGGGGTGGGCGTGGGGTGCTGCTCGGGGAACGTCAGGTCGAGCAGGTGGCCGCGTCGGCCGACCCGGCTGGACAGCACCCGTACGGTCCCCACCGAGAGTTCCACGGCGTCGCCCATCTCGTCCTGCTCCGCCAGCCGCCGGAGCCGGGCGAGGTCCCGGGAGTCCAGTCTCTCCAGGCTCGAGTGCGAGGCCAGCACCACCTCGTCGCCGAACGCGCAGGTGGCCGTGTCGGAGGAGCGGGTGCGCTCGACGAAGCGGCGCCAGAGTTCCCGGTCGTCCGCGCGGGCGGTGTCGACGTAGCGGGCCTCGATGTCCGCGACGATCTTCCGCACGAACGGGTCGAACATGCGGGAGGCGTCGGCACTCATCCCCGTCAGATCCACCGCCCCGACCAGGCGGCGGGTGAGCGGGTCGATGATCGGGTGTCCATAGCAGGCGAAGTCCCGCAGGGACTCGGCGAAGTGCTGCTCGCCGTGGATGAACACCCCGGCCCGGGTCTCGAGCGCCGTGCCGATGCCGTTGTTGCCCACCGCGTCCTCGGTCAGGGTGGCGCCGTCGTCCACCCCTCGTTTGAGCAGCATGCGCGCGATGCGCGTGCTGTCGCGCACCGAGCGGATGCCCCGGCCCTCGCGGTCGGCGAGCAGGAGCATGGCCCCGGTGTCCTTGAGGACGTCGTCGAGGTCGTCCATCACCGGGCGCGCGGCCTCGGCGAGTCGGTGGGACCGCGACGCGAGCGGGTCGGGGGCGCCGGGGCGGGCGCTCTTCGGTGTCAGTCCGCACGAGGCGGAGCGTCGCCAGGACAGGTCCACGGGGTCCTCGCCGGGCGCGACGGAGGGGGAGTGGACGGTCTGGGTCACGGGGCACCTCCGGCCGGACGAGGGGTGTGACCCACACCATACGCGCGCGGTGCGTGGAGCAGATCCGGGGCTCAGGGCGGTGCACGGTTCGGCGGCACGGTT
>NZ_KB714656.1:9929-37586 GCF_000349585.1 Dietzia sp. UCD-THP | reverse complement strand
GGCGGCACGGTTCGGCGGCACCGTTCAGTGGCACGGTTCAGTTGCTCCGGGCGGCGTGGGCCGGGTGCACCAGATGCGAGGGGAGCGAGGGCACCCGGGCGGGGCGCGGATGGGCGGCGAGGCGGGAGGAGACCTCGTCCGCGCACCGTGTCACCGCCTCGACCGCCCGCCCCACGGCCCTGCCGGTCATGCGGCGACCCGGGGTCACCGCCACCGATCCGATCACCCGGCCGTCTGTCCGCAGCACGGGGGCGGACACCGAGGCCACGGCGAGGTCGGCGGCGGCGGAGAGCTCGGCGTCGGTCACGTCGATCTCGGACAGTTCCACGAACAGTTCGGAGACCCGGTCGCGCACGAGGGCTCCCACGCCCGAGGACTCCAGGGAGTCGGCCATCCGGAGCAGTTCGCGGCGCGCCGGCGTGAGGCGCTCGATGGACCAGCCACGCCGCGCGATCTGCGGCATCACCAGTTCCAACCGTTCCCTGGCAGCCTCGGTGAGCCCGCCGGAATCCGAGAGCCACCGCCGTTGGTCGACCACCGGAAGTCGGGCGACGAGCTCACGGGCGAAGGGTGCCCGCACCGGGACGACGTGGCCCACCGCGATGTCCGGTCGCGAGGCGGTGCGCATGCCCGCCCCCACCACGTCCACGACCTCGCTCATGCCGTCGCGCGTCTCGAACACCACGGCGGCGATCCCCGTGTCGTCGACGAGCCGTTCCAGGGGCTGACGGGCGGCCCGGGCCAGGTCGACCTCGGCGGACAGGGATGCCGCGATCGTGCGCATCGTGGGTCCGGCGCGCCACCCGCCCTCCAGCTTCTCGGCCCACTGTGCGCCCTGCATCTCGGCCAGGACGGCGTGGAGGGTGGAGCGGCTGGCCCCGGTGATCCGGGCGATCTCCGCGAGGGGCAGCGGTGGGCCCTCGCGGGACAGTGCCTCGATCACGGCGAGCACACGATGCGTGGGTTCATGTCGCATAACCGACAGCGTATGTCGACATGTCGACGATGTGCGCACTGTTTCTCTCCCCGAGATGAAAATGGCCGCCGTCGGGGCGCACGATGGACCCCGAACCAGACCGCAGACAGACCTGTCTGTGGTCTGCCGTCCGGTCACCCCGGGCCAGCCCACGACATTGGAGGTCGCATGAATGCGAGGACGGCGGTGACGCTCTCGCACCTCGACGCACTCGAGGCCGAGTCCGTCCACATCTTCCGCGAGGTAGCCGCGCAGTTCGAACGCCCGGGGATGCTGTTCTCGGGTGGCAAGGACTCGGTGGTGATGTTCCATCTCGCGCGCAAGGCCTTCTGGCCCGCGCCCATGCCGTTCCCGCTCATGCACGTCGACACCGGACACAACTTCGACGAGGTCATCGAGTACCGGGACAGGGTGGTCGAGGAGACCGGCGTCCAGCTGCTCGTGTCCTACGTCCAGGACGACATCGGCGCCGGTCGCGTGGTCGAGGAGACCGGTGTCGGCACCAGCCGTAACCGCCTCCAGACCGCCGCACTGCTGCGCGGCATCCAGGAGAACCGTTTCGACGCCGTGTTCGGCGGCGCCCGCCGCGACGAGGAGAAGGCCCGCGCCAAGGAGCGCGTCTTCTCCTTCCGCGACGCCTTCGGCGCCTGGGACCCGCGCGCGCAACGCCCCGAGCTGTGGAAGCTCTACAACGGTAATCACCGCAAGGGCGAGCACATCCGGGTGTTCCCGCTGTCCAACTGGACCGAGCTGGACATCTGGCAGTACATCGAGCGCGAGGACATCGCCCTGCCGCCCATCTACTACGCGCACCAGCGCGAGGTGATCGAGCGCGACGGCATGCTGCTGGCCAAGACCCGCTTCCTCGAGACCCTCCCGGGCGAGGAGGCGCGCACCGAGCTGGTCCGTTTCCGCACCGTCGGGGACGCCACCTGCACCGGCTGCGTGGAGTCCGACGCCGCCGACAACGCCGCCGTCGTGGCCGAGGTCGCGGGCACCCGCGTCACCGAGCGCGGCGCCACCCGTGCCGACGACCGGATCTCCGAGGCCGGCATGGAAGACCGCAAGAAGGAAGGCTACTTCTGATGAGTTCCGCCACCACCGCGTCCTCCGCCGGCGCCCCGTCTCTCAGCACGGCGTCGACCCTCACCCCGGAGCAGTTGAGCACGATGTCCGAGCACGCGCAGCTGCTGCGCATCGCCACCGCGGGGTCGGTCGACGACGGCAAGTCGACCCTCATCGGGCGCCTGCTCTTCGACTCCAAGGGCATCTTCGAGGACCAGCTCGCCTCGATCGAGGCCACCTCCGCCAAGCGAGGCGATGAGTACACCGACCTCGCGCTGCTCACCGACGGGCTGCGTTCCGAGCGCGAGCAGGGCATCACCATCGACGTGGCCTACCGCTACTTCTCGAGCCCGCGCCGCAAGTTCATCATCGCCGATACCCCGGGCCACGTGCAGTACACGCGCAACATGGTCACCGGTGCGTCGACGGCCGACGTGGCGATCATCCTCGTCGACGCCCGCAAGGGGGTGCTGGAGCAGACCCGCCGGCACGCGTTCCTGTCCGCGCTCCTGGGCATCCCGCGCCTGGTCGTGGCCGTCAACAAGATGGATCTGGTCGACTACGACGAGGCCACCTTCGAGGCCATCCGCACCGAGTTCACCGACTTCGCGGCCAAGCTCGAGGTCCACGACGTGACGTTCGTCCCGCTGTCCGCCCTCAAGGGTGACAACGTGGTGGACCGGTC
The DNA here is from genome assembly GCF_000349585.1 of Dietzia sp. UCD-THP. Lineage (NCBI taxonomy): Bacteria > Bacillati > Actinomycetota > Actinomycetes > Mycobacteriales > Dietziaceae > Dietzia > Dietzia sp. UCD-THP. The sequence goes on along the minus strand of NZ_KB714656.1, from coordinate 34,860 downwards.
CGAGGCCATGTCCTGGTACACGGGCCCGGCCCTGCTCGACCACCTCGAGAACGTGCACATCGCGTCGGACCGCAACCTCACCGACGTCCGGTTCCCGGTGCAGTACGTGATCCGCCCCCAGCGGGCCGACGGCCTGGACCACCGGTCCTTCGCCGGCACCGTCGCCGGGGGGATCATGAAGGTCGACGACGAGGTGGTGGTCATGCCGTCCGGTCGGCAGTCGACCATCAAGGCCATCTGGGGCCCGGGCGGCGCCGAGCTCGACGAGGCGGCGGCGCCGGCCGCGGTGACCATCGCGCTCAACGACGAGATCGACATCGTCCGCGGCGAGATGATCGCCCGGCCCGGCAACCGGCCGCACCAGGGCACCGAGCTCGAGGCGATGGTCTGCTGGTTCGCCGACGACTCGACTCTCACGCCCAACAAGCGGTACGTCGTCAAGCACACCACCCGCGACACCAAAGCGATCGTCACGGGCCTGGAGTACCGGCTGGACGTCAACACCCTGCACCGCGACCCCGACTCCACCGAACTGGGGCTCAACGAGATCGGGCGCGTCGGCCTGCGCACCCAGACGCCGTTGATGTACGACCCCTACCGCCGCAACCGGGACACCGGGGCGTTCATCCTCGTGGACGAGCTGTCCGGCAACACCGTGGGCGCGGGCATGATCATCGGGCCCGCCACCACCGGGTCCAACGTGGTCTGGCACGCCGGCGCCGTCCAGCGCGGCGACCGCGGGCAGGGCCGCACGCTGTGGCTCACGGGCCTGTCGGGTTCGGGCAAGTCCACGGTCGCCTCCGAGGTGGAGCGGTTGCTCATCGAGTCCGGCCACCCGGCCTACATCCTCGACGGGGACAACCTGCGGCACGGCCTCAACGCCGACCTCGGGTTCTCGGCCGAGGACCGGGCGGAGAACATCCGTCGCACCGCGGAGGTGGCCGCGCTGTTCGCCGATGCCGGCGTCGTCGTCATCTGTTCCCTCATCTCCCCGATGCGCGCCGACCGCGACGCCGCGCGCAGTGTCCACTCCGCGGCCGACCTGCCCTTCACCGAGGTGTTCGTGGACACGCCGTTGGCCGAGTGCGAGGCGCGCGACCCCAAGGGGCTCTACGCCAAGGCGCGGGCCGGCGAGATCCCGGAGTTCACCGGCGTCTCCGCGCCGTACGAGCCGCCGCTGACCCCCGACCTGCACATTCGTCCGGAGGACGGCACCGCGGAAGAGGTGGCACAGCGGATCGTCAGTTCGATCCTGGGCGTCTGAGCGGGTACGACGGAAGAGGGCGGCGGGGCGTCGAGGACGCCCCGCCGCTCTTCCTCGTAGGGTCCCGCTCACCGCAGGCGTGGCCGACGATCGGGTGGCTCCGAACGGAACGCGGCCCGTCTCCGCCACTGATCGGTGTGATCGCCCTGGTTCTGGTGACGGGCGGGCCGCTCGTATGGCGGGCGCTGGTGCGCAGGTACTCGGTGCATCTCGGCGACCCGTCGGCGCAGGACCGCGCCCGCGCCTGACTGGCGCCTCACTCGCGCACAAGGCGCGCCGCTCCCGCCGCATCCGCGCGTGACTGCTGCCGCACCCGCCGCATCCGCGCGTGACTGCTGCCGCTCCCGCCGCATCCGCGCGTGACTGCTACATCCACCCACGAAATTCCGCGCGCGGATGCAGTGATGGCGCGCGGATGGCGGCTGGTGGGGCGGTGGGTTGGCGGGGCGGTGGGTTGGCGGGCCGGTCAGGAGGTGGTGACGAGCTCCGGATCGGGTGTCCGCTCGCGGCGGACGGCGCGCACCGCGTGGATCACCAGCGCGATCCACACCAGGAACAGGGTCCCGAGCACGGGTCCGATCACGATCGCCGGTGCACCGGCAGCGCTGAGCAGGGTGAAGGTGTTGGTGATGATGATGAGGCCACCCGCGGCCGTGCCCAGGACCCGGGCCGACATGTGCCGGACCATCCAGGCGGCGAACGGAGCGGCGATCACGCCACCGACGAGCAGCGCGGCGGCGAACGCCCAGTTGATGCCCGAGGCACCGAGCCCGAAGAGGAATCCGATGGAGGCGCTCACCGCCACCACGAATTCGGAGGCGCTGATCGATCCGACCACCTTGCGCGGTTCCACCCGGCCGGAGGAGAGCAGGGTGGTGGTCCCGACCGGGCCCCATCCGCCGCCGCCGAAGGCGTCGAGGGTTCCGCCGACGAAGCCGAGTGGCACCAGCAAGCGCGCCGAGATCTGGCCCGAGAACTGGGGCCGCCTGCCCCCGAGCCGCAGGAAGCGGTAGAGGACGTAGAACCCCAGCGCGAGCAGGAGCGAGGCGACGATGGGTTTGGCGGTCGCGCTGGACAACGACGACAGGGCCGTGGCGCCGATGAAGGCGCCCACCGCGCCCGGGCCCGCGAGGATCGCCACGATGCGCCAGTCCACGTTCCCGAACTTGTGGTGGGAGACGCCGGACGCGAGGGTGGTGCCGATCTGGGCGAAGTGCACGGCTGCCGACGCGGCCGCGGGGGCGATCCCGGCGGCCACGAGGATGGTCGTCGAGGTGACGCCGTATCCCATGCCGAGCGAGCCGTCGACCAGCTGGGCGAGCAGTCCGGCGAAGCCGAGGATGATCAGGGTGGGCACGAGGGGGGTCCTCCGGCGCGGGTCGGCAAACAGTAGGGCATTAAACAGAGTAGTTCAGTAGACTTTAGCAGCGACGCCTGGTGTTGGCCACCACGGTGGGCCGGTAGGTCAGCAGCAGAGGTGGGGCCCTACGGTCACCGGGGTTCCCAGGCGTCCTGATCGAGGGTGAGGGCGTGGACGTCGCCCGGTAGCCGCCCCTCGGCGAGGTCGGCGAGGGACACCGCGTCCATGACCCGCCGCAGGGACGCCCTCGACGCGATCCACACGTGCTGGAGGACGGCCGCGCGCTCGTTGTAGTCGACCGCCTCGGGGCGCACGTCGTAGACGCTGACGAGCGGGCCGTCGACGGCACGGAGGACGTCGGCGACGCTGACGGCGGCCGCGTCCTGGGCGAGCGTCCACCCACCGGTCTTGCCCCGGCGGCTGGCCACGATGCCCGCCCGGCGCAGGTCCGACAGGATCGATTGCAGGAAGCCGTGCGGGATGTCCTGCAGTCGCCCCAGCTCCTCGGCGCTGATCGGATTCTCGCGGGGGGTGTCGCCGCTGTGCGACCGCTGGGCGGTCGCGAGTTCGACGAGCGCTCGAAGCGCGTAGTCCGATTTCGCGGTGACCCTCATGGGAACAGTCTCCCATGTGGGCGGATCTCCGGATCGGCCGCGGACCGGGGTGGAGGAGCGGCGCCGGAGAGTCTGGCGGGCGTCAACATGAGAGTTTTGTGACACAATGGCCGAATTCGCGCCGGTTCAGGGTCGGCGCCCTGCTCCGAGGAGCGACATGAACGAGGCGGATGAGCGGACCTGCTACGTCCACGAGACCTCCGACGGCGCCGTCTGGGGCTGCCGTCGTTGTGGCGCGACCAGCGGCACGCTGCCTTCGCGAGGCGCGGCGCGGGTCGCCGCCGACGCCCACCGTTGCCCGGATGAGCCGGCCCGCGTGGTCCGGGAGTACGGGAGCAGCCGACGTCGGGGCCTGCGTCTGCGCCGGCGATAGTCGTCCCGCATCCGCTGCCGCATCGGGCCTTCTACTGTGGAGGTCATGACAGCACCCACGCGTTCCTCTGATCAGCAGCTCGCCGTCGACCTCGCCGCGGATGCCGGTCGCCTGTTGGTGGAGCTCCGGTCGTCGGGGCCCACCAAGCGCGAACTGGGAGACCTCGGGGACCGCCGCGCCAACGCCCTGCTCCTCGAGCGTCTCGCCGTCGAACGGCCCGATGACTCGGTGTTGTCGGAGGAGTCGAGTGACGACCTGGCCCGCGTCGACGCCGACCGTGTGTGGATCATCGATCCCGTCGACGGCACGCGGGAGTACGGGCTCGGCGACCGTCCGGACTGGGCCGTCCATGTGGCGCTGTGGGAGCGGTCCGGGGACCCCGCACGAGCGCGGCTGACCGCCGCCGCCGTCTCGCTCCCGGCGCTCGGGGTGGTGATGGGGGTCGACGACGACGAGGTCTACGCGCCGCCCGTGGGCAACGGCGGGGTGGACGGGGGTGGCCTCCTCCCGCCACGCTCGGGCTCGCGGCCGAGAATCGTGCTCTCGGCCTCCCGCCCGCCGGCGTTCGCGGAGGCGGTCGCGGAGTCCGTGGGCGGGGATCTGGTGCCCCTCGGCTCGGCCGGCGCCAAGGTCGCGGCCGTGGTGCGCGGGGAGGCCGACGCCTACATCCACGCGGGCGGCCAGTACCAGTGGGACTCGGCCGCTCCGGCGGGCGTGGCTCTGGCGAGGGGGTTCGTCGCGGTGCGGGTGGACGGCTCCCCGCTGGAGTACAACGTCGCCGAGACCTACCTGCCGGACCTGGTGGTGTGCCGCTCGGACCTGGCCGGGGCGATCCTGGAGGCCATCGCGTCGGCGTGAGGGGTCACTTGCTGGTGATCAGGGCCCCCGCGATGGCCGCCATGAACACGTCCTTGGCCAGGCTCATGCCCTCCTGGGACGGGCGGACGCCGTCGGCCTCGGTCATCGAGGGGTTGCGGAAGTACATCGACAGCAGACCTGCCGAGAAGGTTCCGAGTGCGGCGCCGGCGAGGCGCGGCGACACGAACGGCGTGAGCAGAGCCGCGCCGATACCGATCTCGGAGTAGGAGACGAACTTCCCGAACGTGTCCGGTTCCATCGTGGTCACCTGCGGTACCCCGGTGGCGGCGAAGCCCTGCAGTCCCTGGGCGGCCTCGGTGGGCAGGTCGCGCTTGGACAGGCCCGAGTTGAGGACGAACGCGCCGGTGACTCCGCGGAGGATGGCGTTGGACAGGCTCATGGAATGCTCCTGAGAGGTCGGGGTCGCGTGTGCTGCGACACAGGTGAAGTCACGCTTTGGTGATGTGGCACCGACGAGGGTAACGCACATGACCGGCACGTCACCCCCGGTGGAGATCGACCCCAGAGGATGCGCGCGGGGGTCACCGGTGGAACAGTTACCTGCATGAGCGCGAACAGCACCCGAGACATCACCGACAAGCCCGACCCGGAGGCCGACCCCGATTCGGGCAAACCCGAGTCGCCCACCTCGCTGAAGGCGGGCACCTGGAAGATCGGTCTCACGCGCGCCGCCGCGGAGTTCTCCAAGGACAAGTGCACGGACCTGGCCGCCGCGCTGACCTACTTCGCGGTGCTCTCGATCTTCCCCGCACTGTTGGCGGTGGTGTCGCTGCTCGGTGTGTTCGGTCAGGGGCAGGAGACCGTCAACGCCGTGATGGAGCTGTTCGAGGGCGCCGCGCCGGAGGAGACGCTCGCCGCGCTCCGCGGGCCGATCGAGTCTCTGGTCAACACCCCTGCCGCTGGCCTCGCCCTCGTCACCGGCCTGCTGGGCGCGCTCTGGACGGCGTCCGGGTACGTGGGTGCCTTCGGGCGGGCCATGAACCGCATCTACGAGGTCGAGGAGGGTCGGCCCTTCTGGAAGCTCAAGCCCGCCATGCTGCTGTTGACCGCCGTGCTCCTCCTCCTGGTCTGCCTGGCCGGACTCATGCTCGTCGTCAGCGGACCGATCGCCGCCTGGGTGGGTGACCTCGTGGGCCTCGGCGACACCGCGGTGGCCGTATGGGGCATCGCTAAGTGGCCGGCGCTGATCCTCGTCGTCGTCGTGATCCTCGCCTCGCTCTACGGGTTCGCGCCCAACGTCAAGCAGCCGAAGTTCCGGTGGGTCTCCCTCGGTGCGATCGTGGCGCTGCTGGTCTGGGCCGTCGCCACCGCGGGGTTCGTGTTCTACGTGTCCAACTTCTCCAGCTACAACGCCACGTACGGGTCGCTGGCCGGCGTCATCATCTTCCTGCTCTGGCTCTGGATCACCAACAACGCGCTGCTGTTCGGGGCCGAGGTCGACGCCGAGGTCGAACGGGCCCGCGAGCTGCAGGCCGGAATGCACGCCGAGGAGACCATCCAGCTGCCGCCGCGCGACACCGCAGCCAGCGACAAGGCCGAGGAGAAGCGACAGAAGACCATCGACGAGTCCGCTGATATCCGTCGCGAGGCCCAGGCCGAGCAGGCGCGCGAGTCCCACTGAACCCGTCACCGAGCCCCGTCACTTAGCCTCCTCACTGAGCCCGGTGCCGCGCGGCGGGAGGCGCGCCGCACTGTCGAGCGGCCACAATCGGTGTATGAACTTCTCCGGCGGCACCGCGCCGACCGCCCGACGCCGTCTCCGCACCGTTCGCCTGGTGCTCGAACGCTCGGTGGGTGAGTTCTTCCGCGACCGGGGCCCCGACCAGGCGGGGGCGCTCACCTTCTACGGTGTCCTCTCGCTCTTCCCCGCACTCCTGGTGGTGGTCTCGCTGCTCGGGGTGTTCGGTCAGGGGGCCAGGACGGTCGACGCCCTCATGGGCATGCTGTCCGACATCGCCCCGGAGGAGATACTGGATCCGATCCGGGACCCGGTCGAGGCGGTCGTCACCACGCAGGCCGCCGGGACGGCGCTCGTGGTGGGTGCGGTGATCGCGCTGTGGACCGCGTCCCGCTACGTCCGCGCGCTGGGCCGGGCGATGAACCTGGTGTTCGGGATCGAGGAGGGGCGCCCGCCGTGGCGGCTGCTGCCCGTCGGTCTGCTGCTCACGGCGTTGCTCGTCGTCCTCGTCGCAGTCGGCGGACTGGCGCTGGTGTTCACCGGGCCCATCGCCGAGACCGTGGGCGGGTGGATCGGGTTGGGTGAGACGGCTCTGGCCGTGTGGGGTCTGGCCAAGTGGCCCGCGGCCCTCGTCTCCGCGGTTCTCGCGCTGGCGATCCTCTATCGATTCGCGCCCAACGTGGCCGGACGGAAGTTCCACTGGGTGTCCCTCGGGGCGGCCGCTGCGTTGCTCATCATGGGAGTCGCCACCGCCGGGTTCGGCTTCTTCGTCTCCCATTTCGGCAACTTCAACCGCTCCTATGGTTCCCTCGCCGGGATCATCGTGTTCCTGGTCTGGCTGTGGCTGGTCAACATGGCGGTGCTCTACGGCGCACGTCTGGACACCGAGGTGCTGCGGATCCGCCAGCTCCGGTCCGGCATCCCGGCAGAGGAGAACGTGCGGGTCACCCCGCGGGACACCACCGCGAGCGACTTCTTCGCTCGCAGGCGGGCCAGGATGCTCGAGGAGTACCGCGGCCTCCGACGCGAGCCGGACCACCCGGATCTCGACACCCCCGCCGAGGAGGCCGAGCCGGATCCCGCGGGGACGGCCAAGCCGGAGCCCGTAGGGACGGTCGAGCCCGAGGAGCCCACTGAGGCGGCACGGCTGCGACGGTAGGGTTGGTGGCATGCGCCTCGTCGTCACCGGGGGAGCCGGGTTCATCGGCGCCAATTTCGTCCACACGGTCATCCGCGAGCACCCGGACGCCCACGTCACCGTGCTGGACGCCATGACCTACGCGGCCAACCGGGCGAGCCTGTCCGATCTCCCCGCGGACCGCGTCGACCTGGTGGAGGGCGACTGCGCGGTCCCCGGTGTCGTCGACGATCTGGTCTCGCAGCTCGCGGGACCGAATGACTCGGTGGTGCATTTCGCCGCCGAGAGCCACAACGACAACTCGCTCGCCGGCCCGGGGCCCTTCGTCCACTCCAACATCGTGGGCACCTACCAGGTGCTCGAGGCGTGCCGCCTCCACGACGTGCGTCTGCACCACGTCTCGACCGACGAGGTCTACGGCGATTTGCAACTGGACGATCCGGCCAAGTTCACCCCGGCCACCGCCTACAACCCGTCGAGCCCGTACTCGGCCACCAAGGCCGGTGCGGACATGCTGGTGCGTGCATGGGTACGGAGTTTCGGCGTGCGCGCCACGATCAGCAACTGCTCCAACAACTACGGCCCGTACCAGCACGTGGAGAAGTTCATCCCGCGGCAGATCACCAACCTGCTGACCGGGCAGCGCCCCCGCCTCTACGGAAGTGGGGCCAACGTCAGGGACTGGATCCACGTGGACGACCACAACTCGGCCGTCCTGCGGATCCTTGCCGGTGGCGAGCGGGGCCGCACCTACCTCATCGGGGCCGACGGCGAACACTCCAACCTGCAGGTCATGCAGATGATCTGCGAGCTCATGGGCGCCGCCGGCATGGACGGCGATCCCGGTTTCGACCACGTCACCGATCGCCCCGGCCACGACCTGCGCTACGCGATCGACGCCACCGCCACCCGCGAGGAGCTCGGGTGGGAGCCGCAGCACACCGACCTCCGGGACGGGCTGCGCCGAACGATCGAGTGGTACCGGGAGAACCGCGACTGGTGGGAGCCGGTCAAGGAGCGCGTCGAGGCCAGATACGCGCAGACGGAGAAGGTGCTGTGAAGGGCATCGTCCTGGCCGGCGGCAGCGGCACCCGTCTGCGCCCGCTCACGGTGGCCACCAGCAAGCAGCTCATGCCCGTCTACGACAAGCCGATGATCTACTACCCGCTGTCCACGCTCATGTTGGCGGGCATCCACGACATCCTGCTCATCACCACGCCCGAGGACGCGCCGCAGTTCCGGCGGCTTCTGGGCGACGGCAGCCAGTTCGGCATCACCCTGAGCTACGTGGAACAGGCCGCCCCCGAGGGGCTGGCGCAGGCGTTCGTCCTGGGAGCGGACCACATCGGCGACGAGGCGGTGGCGCTGATCCTGGGCGACAACATCTTCTACGGCCCCGGGATGGGGAACCAGCTCCGTCGGTTCGCCGACCTCGACGGCGGGGCCGTGTTCGCCTACCGCGTGTCCAATCCGGGCGACTACGGGGTGATCGATTTCGACTCGGACGGTCGCGCGATCAGTCTCGAGGAGAAGCCTCAGAACCCGTCCTCCGACTTCGTCGTCCCGGGCCTCTACTTCTACAGTGCCGACGTGGTGGAGGTGGCGCGGAGCCTGGAGAAGTCGCCGCGCGGCGAGTACGAGATCACGGATGTCAACCGCCACTACCTGGAGGAGGGCCGGCTGCAGGTCGAGGTCCTCCCGCGGGGTACGGCGTGGCTGGACACCGGCACCCACGACTCGCTGCTCGACGCGGGCAACTACGTCCGGACCATCGAGGACCGGCAGGGCTTGAAGATCGGCTGCCCGGAGGAGGTGGCGTGGCGGATGGGGTATCTCGACGACGACGAGCTCACCGCCCGGGCCCACGATCTCGCGAAGTCGGGCTACGGCGCCTACCTCCTCGACGTGCTCCGCCGCGAGAAGGGGCGGCACCAGTGAGCGCGGGTCATCCGGACGAGCAGCCTGCACAGCCGCTCCCCCCGATGCACTCTCGCGTGAGCAACGGTGCACGCACGAGTGCATCGGTAGGAGCGGATGCAGTGGGTTCCGGGGACTCCTATCGCCCCACCGGGCTGCCGCGCATGCTCGTGACGGGTGGTCGCGGCCAGCTTGGTCGGGAACTGTCCCGTGTGGCCGATGCTCCAGGACGCGCTGAGCTCGACCTCACCGCGCCCGACTCGATCGCTGCGACGCTGGACCGGTACGCGCCGGAGGTGGTCATCAACGCGGCTGCGTACACAGATGTCGACGGCGCCGAGGCCGATGAGGCGGTTGCGCGGGCGGTCAACACCGACGGCGTACGCGACCTGGCAGTAGCCTGCCGCGATCGCGGGATCCGCCTCATCCACATCAGTACCGACTACGTCTTCTCCGGCGCCATTCCGGAGGGTTCGGATCCGGCGACCGCACGCGGACTCGAGCCGACGGACGCCACCGAGCCGGTGACGGTCTACGGTCGCACCAAGCTCGCGGGGGAGCGGGCCGCGCTCGAGGTGTACCCGGAGATGACCGTCGTGCGCACGGCGTGGTTGTACACCGGCCCGTGGCGGGTGCTCGACGAGATTCCCGGCAGTGACTTCGTGGCCACCATGATCCGGTTGGAATCACAGCGCGACACGATCGACGTGGTCGACGATCAATGGGGCTCACCCACCTCCGTCGGGTCCCTGGCCGGGCAGCTTCTGGAGCTTCTCGCGGCCGAGAAAGGGGGGCGGGTTGACCGCCGCGGTCAGATTCACCACGCCATCGGAGGCGGGCGCGCCACCTGGTGCGAGCTCGCCCGCACGGTATTCCGGCAACTCGGCGCCGATCCGGAGCGCGTGCGCCCCTGTTCGAGCGAACAGTTCCCCCGTCCGGCGCCGCGGCCCAGATTCTCCGTGCTCGCCGACCGTACCTGGCGGGAACTGGGATTGAGTCCGACGGGAGACTGGCGCCGTGATCTCGTCCCCGGCATGAGCTATCTCGTCTCGACCCGCGATTCGCCGAGGAGCACGCAGAGGCCCGTGTCGTCGTCGGAGCCACTCGATCCCGGATCGGAGGGTGACGCACCGCAGTGATCCGACGTCTCCGCCGCGAGGCGCTCGCCGCCGGAGCCATGGGCATCACCGCCGCTCTCGCGCTGACCGCATGGGGTGTGTTCCTGCTCCACCCGCGTGCGGACGAGCCGGTCGCCGCCGATGCGGTGGTCATGCTCGCCGGCGCGAATGACGGCAGGCACGCCTATGCGCGTGAGCTGGTGGAGGCCGGGTTCGCCGACACGCTGGTGGTCTCCAACCCGGGAGGCAACTCGGAACGCATCGCCCGGCGGCTGTGTACGGGTGCGGGCCGCCCGGCCGGTGCGGAGGTGGCCTGCTTCGCTCCCGAGCCACGAACCACGTGGGGTGAGGCGCAGGCGGTCGCCGCCATCGCCCGCGCCCGTGGATGGGAGCGGATCCTCGTCGTCACCAATCGGCCCCACACCCTGCGGGCCGGTCAGTGGATGCGTGCGGCGACCGGGGTAGAGGTGCGGATGACGCCGATCGAGCGCATCGACTGGCCGATGCTCCCGGTGCACCTGGTCTGGGAGATCGCGGGGTTCGCCAAGGGGTGGCTCAACGGCCACTGGTAGTGACTACTGACAGCGGCAGCTCAGGCGGGTCGCGCCCTCATGGCGGAGGGCGCGGCGATGGGCGCGCGGGTTGTGAGCATCGGCGCCCCCAGGCCCTCGTGCGCCCTGGTGATGCGGCCGAAGACGGCGGAGCGGTCCATGGGGCGGTGGGGGAGGTCGAGGGCTCGACGGACGTCGGACGGCACGAGGCTCGCGGCGGCGTGGACCACCGTGACACACGACCGGTGGGCGGTCACGGACGTCCGCTCCAGGCCCCTGCACTCGCGCGCCGTCTCGCGCAGCCGTGTCGCGACGCTCCGGCCGGCGGTGGTCGCACGGGCGCGATCACGGGACGAACGTAGCAGTTGCTCGAGTTCGCGGACCGTCGTGGGGGAGACCCGGCAGCCGTGCAGGTGCGCGACGCCGGCCGTCTGACAGACGTACCGGTCGGACTCGTCCGGGGTGAGCGGTCGCGCGGCGAAGCGTTGGTAGGCCGCGAGAAGGGCCCACGTGGTGGCGGCGTGCGCCCACTCCACGAGCTCGGGGTCCGAACCGTAGTAGTACTGACCGTGCTCGGTGGTGCCGGAGAACGCGCGGTCGCGGTGGGAGTTCTCGATCGTCACCATCGCGTCGTCGACCGTGCCGAACGTGGTGATTTCGATGAGGTCGTGCAGGTACGCGTCCACCGACCAGGGGTCGTCGACCGCCCCCGCGGCGGCGAATGTGGACGCGTAGGCCGGGTTCGCCGCCAGCATGAGCAGGCCGGTGGTCACCCCGATCGGGGTCGCCGCATCGCCGTGGACACGCCAGATGGGGTCGCCCTCGCCGAACCAGCGGGGCCCCGGGATGTCCAGGATCGAGCACACAGGGGTATCCGCCGCACCGCGTGGGGCAAGTGGTGTCATAAGCACGCCCTGGGGTAGTTGCGCCGTGTGTGACGGCCGGTTGAGTCCTGACGACGACTGTAACTCCCGTCCCGCCTGTCGGACGGGATTCTCTGGGGGCGGCTGAGAAAATCCCGTGAACGTACGACTGCGACACGGCCTCTAGGCTGGGAGTGCACACCCGAGAGAGCGTTGAATCACACCAGGAGACACCACGTGAACCCTTCCCCCCTTCCCGCCCCCCGCACCGGCCCCGTCGTGCCCGACCGCTTCGCCGGGAGGACGGCCCTCGTCACCGGCGCGAGCCGGGGGATCGGCCTGGGGATCGCGCGGCGCCTGCTGTCCGAGGGGGCGTCCGTGGTGATCACCGCCCGCGGGCAGGAGGGGCTCGACGAGGCGGTCGCCGAGTTGGGTGCGCCGGAGCGGGTGCTCGCGGTGGCGGGCAAGTCCGACGACGAGGACCACCAGCGCGAGGTGGTTGCCCGGGCCGAGCAGACCTTCGGGCCCGTGGACCTGCTGGTCAACAACACCGGCATCAACCCGGTGTTCGGTCGGACGGTCGACGTGGACCTGGCGGCCGCCCGCAAGATCACCGAGGTCAATGCGCTGGGCACATTGGCGTGGACGCAGAAGGTCTATCACTCGGGTCTCGGCGAGCGGGGTGGGGCGGTGGTCAACGTGGCCTCGATCGCGGGCCTGGCGCCCTCTCCGGGGATCGGGTGGTACGGCGCCACGAAAGCGCTGGTGATGCGGTTGACGCAGGAGCTGGCGGTGGAGGTCGGCCCGGCCGTCCGGGTCAACGCCGTCGCCCCGGGCGTGGTCAAGACCCGCTTCGCTGAGGCGCTCTACACCGGCCGCGAGGAGCAGATGTCCGCCGCGTTGCCCGCGGGCCGGCTGGGGGTCCCCGACGACATCGCCGGCCCCGTGTCCTTCCTGCTCTCCGACGACGCCCACTGGATCACCGGGCAGACCATCGTCGTGGACGGCGGGGCGCACATCGTCGGCGCGGGACTGCAGGGCTGACATGGCCTCGATACAGGAGTTCTGCGCCTCGACGGGCCGCTCACTCGAGGCGAGCCCGCCGATGGCGGTCGCGGCGCAACCGTTGACCTGGGTGGACAACGAGCCGTGGCAGCGGATCGAGTCGCCGGAGCCGTCGGCCGTGATCTACGTGGACCCGGGTGCGCACCGCGACGGGTTCTCGCCCAACGCCGTGGCCACCTGTGCCCGCGTCGCCCCCGCCATGTCCACCGACGACGCTGTGACGATGATCGTGGCCACCGCGGAGGTGCTCACCGACTGGACCCTGCTGGAGGAGGTCGCGGGAGAGGGCGACGAGGACGCGGGCGCCGTGCGCAGCGTCTATCGCTTCATCCGCGGCACCTACACCGCCGAGCCCGGCGAGATGGCCACCTCGAGCCTGATCGTGGGATGGAGCGACGAGGAGGCGACCTACGTCTTCCAGTTCGTCGTCACCGGGTGGCGCGAGGACGCGGGTCTGCACGACTCGGCCATGGACTGCCTGATGATCGGCGAGTGGACGGCCGGGCAGATCGTCGGCGCCATGCGGGGTTGACGCCTCGGGCGGTCACGGCGTGCCCCGCTAGGGTGGGCGGGTCAGGAGTCGGGTGGACAGGAAGGCGGGACCGCCGGTGCGGCTACGCGAGTTGAGCGTGACGGGGGCGTGGGAGATCACCCCCCGCCGGATCTCCGATGACCGCGGGGTCTTCCACGAGGCGTTCACCGACGCGGCCTTCCGCCGTCTGACAGGGCACCGCTTCGACCTCGCGCAGGTCAACGTGTCGGTCTCGGGCGAAGGGGTCCTGCGCGGCCTCCACTACGCCGAGGTGCCGCCCGGCCAGGCCAAGTATGTGATGTGCCCGTCCGGAACGGTCTTCGACGTGGTGGTGGACGTGCGTGTGGGCTCGCCGACGTTCGGGGAGTGGTCCGGGGTCATCCTCGACTCAGGCGATCAGCGTGCGGTGTACATCCCCGAGGGCGTGGCGCACGGATTCCTCTCCCTCGAGCCGCAGTCCACCGTGATGTACCTGTGCTCGGAGGGGTGGCGACCGGGCGCCGAGCACGGCGTGGACGCCTTCGACCCCCACCTCGCCATCGACTGGCCCTCCGTGGCTCTCGACGGCACCCCGATCGCGCACGTGATGAGCGATAAGGACCGCGACGCGCCGAGCCTGCTCGACGCCGCGGCCGCCGGGCGCCTGCCGCGGTGGGAGGACTGCGAGGCACACGTGGAGCGTCTGCGGGAGGCCACCGCGCGAGTGGACGCGGAGTGGCGCCCGAGCGCCGACTGACATACCCTAAGGGGTATCAGTGTCGGCTGTCGCCACCCACCGAGGAGAACGCCATGTGTTACCCCGTCACCTGTTCCGTCTGCGGCAAGACTACCTGGGACGGCTGTGGACTCCATGTCGACGACGTCAAGGCCGCCGTCCCCGCCGAGCAGTGGTGCGGGGGTGAGCATCCGGCCCCGGCCGGGTGACCCCGGATCGAGGGACGGTCCACCCGCGGGGGCGGCGGTAACCGGTCCCGGGTCGCGGACTCCTCCGGCGGGGTAGAACCAGGGGACACGTACTCCCGTCCCTCCCGGAGGCCCCCAGTGAGCACCCCCTACGTCCTCGTCGAGCGCAGCGGCCCGATCGCCCGCGTGACCCTCGACCGGCCCGAGCGCCGCAACCCTCTCTCGATGCAGATGATGCGCGAGGCCACCGCCGCCATCCGCGGCCTCGGTGACGATGCGTCCTGCGGGGTGGTCGTGGTGACGGGGTCAGGCCCGGCGCTGTCCGCCGGCCACGAGATCGGCGAGATGATCGACCGCACCCTCGACGAGGAACGGGAGGTCTTCGACACCTGCGTCGACCTCATGGAATCAGTCCAGGCCATCCGCCAGCCCGTGATCGCGGAAGTCCAAGGACACGCCATCGCCGCCGGTTGTCAGCTCGTCGCGACCTGCGACCTCGCGGTGGCCGTCGACACCGCACGGTTCGGTACGCCCGGCGTGCGGATCGGACTGTTCTGCTCGACCCCCATGGTCGCGGTCTCGAGGACCATCGGCCGCAAACGGGCGCTGCAGATGCTGCTCACCGGCGAGACCATCGACGCCGCCACCGCGGTCGACTGGGGCCTGGTCAACGAGGCGGTCCCGGCCGACCGGCTGCGGGGCCGTGTGGACGAGCTCGCGACCCGGATCGCCGACGCGAGCCCGCTGACGCTGGAGATCGGGAAGCAGGCCTTCTACCGTCAGATCGACCTGCCGCAGGACGAGGCGTACCGCGATATGGCCGAGACGATGGCCACCAACGCGATGACGTGCGACGCCCAGGAGGGCATGACCGCGTTCCTGGACAAGCGCACCCCGCAGTGGCGTGGTGAATGAGTCGGGGTCCACGCGGACCGCGGCTGTGACGGCGCCCTACTAGGATCTGCCGCATGGCGATCCGGGTGATGACGGTCTGTACCGGCAACATGTGTCGGTCACCGCTGGCCGAGCGGCTACTCGCCGCGCGCGCCGCCGGAGCGGGTCTCGACGTGGCGGTGGAGTCCGCGGGGACCAGGGCGGTCAACGGAGTGGAGATCCACCCCGAGACCCGCCGGGTGCTCGAGGCGTACGGCGGCAGCGCGGAGGGTTTCGGCGCCCGGCTCCTGTCGCCGCGACTGCTCGGAGGCCACGATCTGGTCCTCACCGCCTCGCGCGCCCACCGCGACGCCGTCCAGGAGATGGCGCCGCTGCTGTGGAAGAGGACCTACACGCTGCTGGAGGCGGCCCATCTGGCCGACTCGGATCGGGCACTGACGCTCCCGGGCCTGGCGCGGGCCCGCCTCGGCGTGGACACCGACGACCCGGTGTGGGACATCGAGGACCCGATCGGCCGCGAACCGGAGGTCTTCGACCGGACGGGGACGCAGATCAGCGACGCGGTCGACTCCGTCGTCGATCTCCTGGGCCGCCGGGCGTGATGCCCGGCTAGGGGTCCAGGGGTTTACGCCCGTCGAGATCCCGAAGGAAATCAGGGTCGTCGTCCGGGGCGATAACGCGGGGCGGGGCCGGCCGTGAACCGGGCCCGAAGGCCCGCCACAGCAGAATCGCCACGGTCACCACTCCGATGAGTGCGAACAGCCAGATCACTCGAACCTCCTTTCCACCACGATACGTATCCTGGAGGTCATGAGCGAGCGAGACGAGTCAGCAATCCCGGCACAGGCGCCCGCCGGAACCAGTCCCGGCGCCCGCCTGGCCCGAAACATGATGTTCTACACGGTGTTGAGACTGCTGATGGTCGTCGCACTGACCCTCATCGTTATCGGGATCGGCCGTCTCGCGGGCGTCGACGTGCCGGTCCTCGTCGCAGCGATCATCTCGGTGGTCATCGCGCTCCCGCTGTCGATGGTCCTGTTCACGCGCCTGCGTGCGGAGATCAACTCCGACATCACGGCGGTGGACGCCAACCGGCGTGTCAAGCGGGACGACCTGCGCCGTCGGATGGACGAGGCCTGAGTCCTCCCGGGTCGGACCCGAGTCGATCGGGCCGGCGGCCGTTCAGCTGACCGGAGCGGGCAGGGAGGGGAGCCACTCCGAGCCGAATGACCCGTTCGGGTCATGGGATCCCATCCACCCGAACGGCGGCCACCCGGACGCCTGAGGCGGCGGGGGAACGGCCCCGTTGGTTCCCGCCGCGTCGGTTCCCGCCTCGGTCGGCACCGCGGTCTGCGCCGTTTCGGCGGATCCGGTGGTGGGTTGGCCGACCTGGTCCGCGGCCGCCGTCTCGCCAGCGTTGGGGGTGGTGGTCTCGGCGTCCCCGGGACCGGTGGGCGGGCTGGTGGGCGGCGTGGTCGGCGGGGTGGTCGGCGGTGTCGTCCCCTCGGGTGGGGTCGTCGGCCCATCCGTTGTGGTCTCCTCGGTGGGCTCGCCCGGACCGCTCTCGGTCGGCTCGTCCCGGTCCGTCGTGGGGTCGTCGTCGTTGTCGAGCCACGGATCCTGCGCACCGGCGTCCGTCCGCGGCTGCGCGGGGGTCCACTGGGTGGTCGTGGTGCCCGTCTCGGGCTGGCGGGGCGGTGCGTAGGTGCCCGTCTCGTCGTCGGTGACGTACAGCGCCCCCGGTGCGGGTTGCACGCCGATGTAGTACCGGCTCAGGCAGTGGTCCGTGACGCTCTGGCTGCCATCGGTGAACACCGTCATCCCCGGTGTGCCGCCGTCGGCCTCGGTGGCGCACCGGGCGATGAAGCGGCCGGGCGGGGTGTCACGCTCGCTCGATTCGGCCGCGGAGGTGAGGTCGGTGGCAGAGGCGGACCGCGGGGCCTCGGAGAGGACCTGCGGTTCCGGCTGAGCGCACGACGCCGCGACCAGCGCGATCGTGCCGGCGGACAGGAGCACCCGAGTTCGCATAACGATAGTGTCTCAGTTCTGTCAAAGGATGGCTACCGGTCGGTGCTGTGCGTCATGTCATCAACGGTCAGATTCCCGCCGCCCGTGTCCGTACCGCCCCGGTCGCGGCCAGGCAGGCGGCGAGAACCGCGGCCGCCACTCCGCCGACCCCCACAATGACCAGATCGCTCGTCGGGGTCGACATGTTACCGGTGTTCGCGGGCCCCGTCATCGCGACTGCGCCCAATCGGCCGAACGCCGCACCGAGAAGCACCCCGAGAGTCGAGGCGCTCGCCGCCACCAGTGCCGTCTCCAGGACGAGCATCCGCCAGACGCCGGCCCGGGTGACGCCCACGCCCCGGAGGAGGCCGATCTCGCGCGTCCGTTCCCGGATCGACAGCGTGAGCGTGTTGACCACTCCCACCAGGGCCAGTGCCACCGCGACCGCGAGCAGCAGTGCACTGGACGTCAGGACGGTCCGGACGGATCCCGCGACCTGGTCCCGCGAGGCGAAGGTCTCGGTGACCGCCAGCGAGGGGTCGGCCTCCACGACCGCCGACCGTACCCCGTCGAGCGCCGCCTCGAGTCGCTCGCCTTCCAGCCCGTCCTCCATCCGGAGCCACTGCTCCGTGCGGGGGACGAATTCCCTGGGAACCTCCAGCCCCTCCGGCCAGGGCGCCCCGTCCGGCAACCGCGCCGCGGGCCAGTCGGGCACGCTTCCCGGGGCGGCGAGGGCCCACTGGTCGGTGGTGCGGCGGACCACCAGGTCCCGCGCGTCGTCGTCAGTGAAGAACCGGAACCGGACGGTGTCCCCGTCACGTGCGCCGGCGGCCACGGGAGAGGACTCGGGCAGGACGATCTCGCCCGGTCCGGGCAGGGTGATCTCCCGGCGCATCACCTGCGCCACCCGGGCCGGGTCGGCCACGCGCAGGACCGTCCGCCTGCCGTCGTCGTCGCGGGCGTACATGTCGACGACGACGAGGGACTCCGCCACACCGTCCATACCCGCCAGTTGCTCGGGCAGCGCTCCGGGCAGGATCCCGTCGGGTGCGGTGACGGCGACGTCCAACGGGACGCGGTCGACCAGCCGCGACTCGATGGCGGGCCCCAGCACGGCGATCCCGGTGACCATGGTCGAGGTGAGCGTCACACCGACCAGCACGGCGGCCGAGGTGGCTGCCGTGCGGCGTGGACTGCGCGCGGTGTTGCGGGCGCCCAGGAGGCCGACGGGGCCGAGGACCGGTCCGACGACCGTGCCCAGTGCCCCGAGCAGGGTGGGCAGGGTCCCGGTCGTCACCGCCACTACGCCGAGGAACGTGAGCACCCCCCACGCCCCGGCCTCGACCACCGACCGCGAGTCCACCGCGGATCCCATCGCCGTCCAGCCCGTGGCGGCGACGGCGGACCCCGCCAGGACCATCGCGAGGCGACGCCACCACGGGTCGGGGCGGACGTCGGTCGGTCGGAGGGCCTCGAGCGGGCTGCCCGCGGTGGCCCGCCACAAGGCCGGCAGGGCGGTGAGCAGGGTGACCCCCAGGCCGACCGCGGCGGCGAGGGCATACGCGCCCGGTGGCACGGTGACCTCCTGGAGCGGGATCGTCACCCCCAGCCTCGGAGCCAGCCCCGTGGCCGCCGAGACCCCCGCCCGGCCCAGGGCCAGTCCGAGACCGGTGGCGAGCGAGGCCACCACGAGCGCCTCGGCGGCCCCGGACAGGCGCAGCTGCAGCCGCGAGGCGCCCAGGCAGCGCAGCAGCGCGGTCTCGCGGACGCGGGCCGCGAACACCACGGCGAAGGTCGTGGCGATCACCAGTGAGGCCACCGCCACGGCCAGGACGGTGAAGGCGAGCAGGGCCCGGGTGTAGACGTCGCGGCCCCCCACGAACGACTCGGCGAGCGCCTCGGCCTCCGCCGCCCCGGTGGAGACCTCCACGGCCGAGGCTCCCGGGATGTCGGAGAGGCGTTCGGCAATCCGCGTCGCGAGAACGGCGTCGGGCACCGAGCCGTCCCCGGCCACGCGTACGTCCCCGCCGGCGCCCGCCGCGGACCACTGCTGGACCTGGTCGTCGACGGTGTACAGCGGGAACGCCGCCTCGAGATCAGGCTGGCCCGACAGATCGAACAACCCCACCACCGTGACGGGGGAGGGATCGGAGCGGCCGGACGGTTGGACCTCGAATGACGCTCCCAGCGGGATGCCGGAGTCCGCGCGCACGGCCACCTCACCTGGCCCGTCGGGCAGTCTGCCGGAGTCCAGTGTCTGCCACCGCAGGTCGTCGTCGGAGGCCAGCGCCGTCGCCGTCGTCATCTGTTGGGCCCGCCCCTCCACACGGACCCGGACGTACGATCGTGTGTCGACCGTGACCGCCCGGACACCGGGAATGGAGGCGATGGCCTCCAGGCCGAGCCGTTGCGCCTCCGCGGCCTCGGCGCGCCCGGCGTCGGAACCGGCGGAGGTGCGGTCGCCGAGGTTCTGCACGAGCACCGAGGTGCCCGCGTAGCGCAGGCCGAAGGTGGCGTCAGCGCTGGCCGAGATCGTACGCAGGATGCCCACCGAGGCCAGGACGAACCCCACCGCCACGGCGATGGCAAGGACCGTGCCCAGGTAGCGGACCGCGTTCGCGCGGAGCTGGCCCAGAACCAGCCGGGGGTTCACGCCGTGGGCGCGCGCCGGCCGGCGAGCGTGCGCATGGCGGCGTCGATGGTGTCCTGGGTGGGGGAGCCCACCTCGTCGGCGATCCGCCCGTCGGCCAGGATCAACGCCGTGTCCGTGTGGGCGGCGGCGTGGGTGTCGTGGGTGACCATGACCACTGTCTGGCCGCTCTCCCGCGCGCACGCACCAAGCAGACCGAGCACCGCCTCCCCGGATTCGGAGTCGAGGTTGCCGGTGGGCTCGTCGGCGAAGACCACGTCGGGTCGGGGCAGCAATGCGCGGGCGATCGCCACCCGCTGCTGCTGGCCGCCCGAGAGTTCGTGCGGGCGCCGACGAAGCAGGTCGCCGATCCCGAGCTCGACCACCAGGGCGTCGAACCGGGCACGGTCCGGGCGGCGCAGCGTCATCCGTACGGGCAGGACGATGTTCTCGCGCACCGAGAGGGAAGGGACGAGGTTGAAGGACTGGAACACGAACCCGACCCTGGTCCGTCGCAGGCGGGTCCGCCCGGCGTCGCCGAGGCGGGTGATGTCGGTCGACCCGATCGACACCGTGCCCCGATCCGGGGTGTCGAGGCCGGCCAGGCAATGCATGAGCGTGGACTTGCCGCTACCGGAGGGGCCCATGATCGCGGTCCACCGACCCTTGTCCACCGTCACGTCCACGTCGTCGAGGGCCCTGACCTGCACTCGGCCGCGCGTGTAGGTCTTGCGCAGGCCGCGCGCCCGGATCGCGATCTCGGGGGGTGGGGTCACGGGGGTCCTTCCGTCGGGCACGGTGTCAGCCTGTTCGGGCGTGGCGTTCGCCGCCGAGTGTATTGACCGGGTGACACCCCGACACCCAGTGCCCGACACGCCGACACCCAGTGCCCGACACGCTGGCACCCAGTGCCCGGCACCCCGACACCCGGCGCACGGGTGTGGTCAGTGTGACTGATGTGACGTATGGTGCACAGGTGACTGGGCTGTCCCGGTCGTGCCCCGCCCCCCGGACGACAAGGTGAATCCATGTTCCAGCGCCGCCCCCACAGCCCCGCCCCCCGCACTCGTTCCCTCGCTCTCGGAGGCGCGCTGGCCGCGCTCGCCGTCGTCGGGGGTGGGACCGTCGTCGCCGTGTCCGCGCCGACCGACGTCGCCGCCGGCGACATCATGCTGGCGCAGAACGCGACCGGCCAGGATGCAGGGGTCCAGGACCCCGCGGCCGAGGACGCGACGGCCCAGGAGATGGAGCTTGGGGTCCCGGTCAACCTCGACCTCGAACCCGTGGTGGCCCGTGCCGCCGGGGGCACGATCCCGGCCGGCACCTCCATCCAGGTCACCGGATTGCCCGACGGCCTGACCCAGGACGGCTGGGTCATCTCCGGGACGCCCACCCGGGCGGGGGACTACGAGGTGCTGGTCACCGTCTCCAACGGACCGGTGTCCGAGTCCGAGAAGCTCACCGTCACCGTGGTCGATCCGGCAGCCGCCGTCGTCGGTGACGAGGGGGCCACGACTTCTCCCGATGCGACAGCCGGCCCCGCCGCCACCGCTGACCCCACCGCGACCGCTGACCCCACCGCGACCGCTGACCCCACCGCGACCGCCGACTCCGCGCCGACCACCGCTCCCGACACCACAACCACCAGCGCGCAGCCGGCCCCGACCCTCTCCGCCGTGCCCGGTGTCCCGGCGGCCGACGGCGTGGAGGCCGACGGTTCCGAACTCGACACCACCGACGACGAGACGGGCACCGCGCCCGACCTGTGCGCCGCCCTCGGTGACGGGGAGGTGGACGGGGCCTCGGTGAGCGCTCTCCTGCCGGCCCTCACCGGAGGCGGGGACGCCGAGACCTCCGGGCTGCTCCTGGTTCTGGTGAACGCCGTGGTGAACATGCTCCCGTCGATCCTCGGGGACAGCGGCTCGACCCAGGACCTGGGGTCGGCCGGGCAGATCCTGTGCACCCTCTCGCCGTCGCTGCTGGGCGGAGAGTCCTCGGGCGAGGCCGATGCCGAAGCCACCGGGGGGGCGGCGCTCGGCAGTGCCCCGGCTGCGCTGCTCGGGATGTTCACGACCGGTGCGGGGAGCCTCGGCGACTGAGCGCTGACGCTTCGCCGAAGTTCTACCGGACACCGGCCGTTCGGGATACAGTCCTCCTGTCGAGAACAGGCGCCATCCAACGGTGGTGGCGCGCGACTGCGTTCGTCGCATCCTGGCCCGTCTCCATCAGAGGAGTCCTATAGCCATGTCCGCCCGCAGGGTTGTCACCGCCTCCGCCGCCGCCCTGATGGCGGTTGCACTCTCCGTCCCGATCGTCAGTGCCCAGGCGGGGGGCGACGGGCCGGACGGCTCGGCGACGGGCAGCCTGGACCTCGGCAGCCTCGTCGGGGGCGGCGGCGACTCCGGAAGCCTCCCGGGCGGGAGCGGCGAGGGCTCCGGAAGCGGCAGTGTGGACGACGGCGGTGTGGACGACGGCAGTGTCGGCGAGGAGGGGAGCCTCGACACCGCCAGCGCGGAGGACTCCAGTGTGGGTGACCTCGTGCCGGAGTCCGAGGCGACGTGTGAATTGCCTGATCTCGGCGGCTCGGTCGCCAAGTTCTATCCGCTGTTCGGCATCTCGGGGGTCCCGACAGCCGTCCTCGACTTCGTCACCTCCGCACTGGGGAACTTCCCCAACCTGCTCGATGTGGTCGCGGGACCCGGTGGCGGCGCGACTCTGGTGGGTCAGACCGGATCGTTGACCGAGCCGTTGTGCACGGCCGTCTTCGGCGGCGAGATGGTTCTACCGCCGGTCACCGTCATCGTCGACGGAGACGGGAACCCGGTCACCACGGTCACCGGGACCGTCGCTCCCGGCGGCACCGGGACCGGAAGCGCCGGAGGGGGCAGCCTCGGCGGCGGGTCGGACACGTCCACCTCGACCTCCCCCTCGAGCTCGACCCTGACCTCCGGCCCGGTCGGACAGGCCGCGGGTGACGTCCCGGCATCTCGGACCGGAGCGGTCGCCCTGCCGACCAGCGTCCCGACCCCCGGAGCCTGAGCGCCAGTTCTCCTCCACGCCAGAACCCCGAGCCCGCGGCCCGGTCCCTTTCAGGGGGCCGGGCCGCGGTCATGTCGTGGGCGGCGAGTTGGTTGTGCGGTGAGTCGGTGGCGGCGCGGCCATAAGTGCGGACCCATACGCGGGCATATGCCCTAGGGGGTGTGTGACTAGTGTGACTCAAGAGAAAAGTGTGGCAGTTGGTTCAGAAGTAGACAGTTAATGTGCGCGGGGTTAGAGTGACTCTTGTAATGGTCTGCGCTCCCATATCCGGGGAGTGAGCGATCCGAACCCCTCCGGAAGGAACCAGCCGATGCGTGCTCGCCTCGCCCGCCCCCGTCGTATCGTCCGGGGTCGCCTCGTCGCCCCCGTCGCAGCCGCGGCCGCGGTCGCCCTCGTGGGCGGCGTCGTCGTCGCCACCCCCGACGCCCCGACTGTCCGCGGTGACGTCCAGACCGTCGCCGTCTCCGCCCCGGCGTTCAACGCCGGCGCCTCCTACTCGTTCGATCTCCAGGGCCTCGTCGGCGCCGGGGAGTGGAGCGGCATCGTCATCACCGAGGTCACCGGCCTGCCCGAGGGGCTGACCTACGCGGACGGCGTCATCTCCGGAACCGCCGCGGCCGCGGGCGTCTACACCGTGACGGTCGTGGGCACCCTCGGCGGCCAGGCTGTCAGCATCCCCGTGACCCTCACCGTCAACAACCCCGACGGCACCGCTCCGATCGGGGCCGAGGCCGGGCCCGCCGCCGCCGTCGAGGGCAGCCTCGGAGGCGAGGCCCAGGCCGGTGGGCAGATCACCACGGGTTCCGCGGGCACGGACGCCATCCTCGGCGCGGTCGTGAGTATCGTGACCTCGCTCGGAGGGGAGTCCGCCGGTGAGATGGTCACCGGATCGCTCGGCACCGGTGGGACGACCCCCGACGCCCCGGGTCAGACCCCTGCCGCGCCGCTCGGCAGCGACGCCAACGGGCAGCTCGACCTGGGGAGCCTGGCCGGCGGCACCCCGGGTGACGACACCACGCCCGACGCCGGGTCGCCGCTCGGGTCGGCGGGTAACGCGGGCGGGCAGGCCGGCGGTGAGGTGACCGGCGGGATCGATACCGAGAGCCTGGGGCCGCTGGGCTCACTCCTCGACACCGGCGGTCAGACCGGGTCGACCACCGAAGGCGAGACCACCACCGGAGGCGACCTCACCGTGGGCGGCGGGCTGAACACCGTCGGGCAGGTCGAGGTGCCGGGCTCCTCCTCGCCCGTCGACTCCGGATCCCTCGGGGCACTGGCCCCCGGCCTCGCGTTCACGGGAATCGCCCTGCTGGGCCTCGCCGGACTCGGCCTGGCACTGGGTGGCGGGTCCTCCGCCCCGGGCACCTCCTCGCTGCTCCCGGCGCTTCCGGGCACCTCCACAGGGGGCTCGAGCAACGGTGGCGGATCGGCCGGATCGACCGTCCCCACCGTCGCGGCCGGTGCACCCAGCACCGTCCAGGCCCCGGGCCCGACGGTCGCGAATGGCCGCGGCTGAGACCGACGAACTCCCGGCGGCCGCGCAGGCCGCCGGTGACCACGTCCACCCCGAGTCCCTCTCACATGATGAGAAGGCCTCGGGGTGACGTGCATTCGTGGGTTACGGTGGCCTGGATCGCACCCGGATCCGACCCCCGAAAGGCACGCATGCACCTCTCCCGTCCCGTCATCGCCTCCGCCGCCGCCCTGGCCGCCATGGCGGCGGTCGGGGTGGCGTCGGGGCAGGTGGAGTCCCCTGACGCCGCGCCCGTCGTGATCGAGGCCACGGAGGTGGCGCCGGCCGCGTTGCCGTCGCTGAGCTTCCCGGTGGGCGTCTACATGGAGAACCGCGTCAGCGACCAGGTGACTCTCCCGCCCGGTGCGACACTGCAGTTCCAGGGCCTGCCGCCAGGGCTGACCTACAACCCGCGGACCACCGCCATCCAGGGCGTGCCGACCACCCCGGGTGTGTACCGGCCCGTGGCGACCGCCTTCATCGGTGGTATCCCCGTGCGGACCGAGACGACCACCGTCACCATCACCGGTCGCGCCGGCGGGGGAGCGCCGGGTCCGGCTCCGGCGCCCGCCCCCGCCCCGGCCCCCGCGGCGC
>NZ_KB714656.1:0-9850 GCF_000349585.1 Dietzia sp. UCD-THP | reverse complement strand
CGCCCCGGCCCCCGCGGCGCCACCTGCGCCCGGCACCATCGCCATCGCCGATATCGACGCGCTCCCGCTGCCGGTCGAGGTCAGGGATGCCCTCCGCGGCGCGGCGCTGGCGATCAACGACGGTATCCAGGCGGCCTGGGAGATCGTGCCGGACGGGTCGCTCGGCAAGTAGCGCTACAGGGAGGCGATCAGCATCCCCGCGCTGACCAGGACGCTCCAGGCGAGCATGGCCATCCCGGCCACCGTGAGTGCGGGAATGAGCCCGGCGCCCGTGGCGCGTGCCCGGACCGGCCCGTTGGCCTTCCACGCGATCGGCATCGCCAGCAGGCCCAGCAGCGCCCACGGTGTCGCCGGGATCAGCGCCAGCGTGGCCAGGAGCGGCACCAGCAACTCCAGGACGGCGTGCAGGCCCCGGGTCCGTGAGTCGCCCAGCCGGACGGCCAGCGTGATCTTGCCCGCCTCGGTGTCCGACGGGATGTCCCGCAGATTGTTGGTGAGGTTGACCGCGCACGAAAAGCTGCCCACTGCCACCGCCGCGACGAGCGCGTACCAGGTGACGGAGCCGAGCTGGGTGAACTGCGTGCCCGTCACGGCCACCAGACCGAAGAACACGAACACCGCCACCTCGCCGAGCCCGCGGTACCCGTAGGGAGTCCTGCCGCCGGTGTAGAACCAGGCGGCGAGAATGCACACCAGGCCCACCGCGATCAGCCACGGCGCCGAGGTGACGCTGAGCACCACCCCGGCCAGACCTCCCAGACCGAGGAACGCGAACGCCGCCCACTTCACCGTCTGTGGCCGGGCGAGCCCCGACCCCACGAGACGCAGCGGGCCGACGCGGTCGTCGTCCGTTCCGCGGATGCCGTCGGAGTAGTCGTTGGCGTAGTTGACGCCCACGATGAACGACCACGCCACCACCAGTGCGAGTAGCGCCTTCCACCAGACGAAGCCCCCGGCCAGCGCCGCGGCCGCCGAACCCACGAGGACCGGGGCGAACGCGTTGGGCCACGTCCGGGGTCGCGCGCCCTCGAGCCAGTCGGACAGGGTGGCCCCGGTCGGCCGGGCGGGTGGCTCGGGGCGCTCGGCGGCATCGGAGAAGTCGGTCTCGCGGGTCATCCTCCGATTGTCCCATCGACGAACCGCGCCGCGACGGTCCGCCGGTCGATCTTGCCGCCCGGCAGCACCGGGAGGGCATCCACGACAACCACCGCGGCGGGCGCCGAGTGCGCCCCGAGCATGGCGGTGACGTGGGAACGGAGCTCGTCCGGAGTGGCCGCCGTCCGCAGGGTGACCGCCGCGACGGGCCGGGTGCCGAGGCGGGCATCCGGGATCCCGACGACGACGACGTCGACCACCGCGGCGTGTTGACGGAGTGCGTCCTCGACCGCCTGCGGCAGGAGCGTGAGCCCGCCGACGCTCAACGCCTCGTCCAGTCTGCCCAGGATCCGGAGCCTGCCCTGGTCGTCGATACGGCCGGCGTCGTCGGTCCGGAACCATCCTTTGCGGGCGAACGCCGGGTGGCCGGGCGCGTTGCGGTACCCCAGGGCGAGCTGCGGGCCGGACAGCCAGACGCGGCCGGAGTCGTCGTCGACCTCCACCGTCACCCCGGGCAGGGGTTCGCCGTCGTACACACATCCGCCCGCGGTCTCGCTCATGCCGTAGGTCCGGACCACCCGGATGCCGGCGTCGGCGGCGCGGGCGAGCAGCTCCGGTGCGGCAGCCGCTCCGCCCAGCAACACGGCGTCGAGTGAGGCCAGGGCGGTCACGGCCGCGGGAGGGCCGTCGTCGAGGGCCTTGGCCAACTGGCCGGGGACCAGGGAGGTATAGGCCCGCGGGGGCGCGCCGCGGCGGGCCGACCCGGTGCTGTCGCCGGCCGTGGTGCCCGCGCGGCACGCGGCCACCGCGCCCGGGAGGGATGCCGGATCGAATCCCTCGGTCACGTCCATCACGACCGGCTCCAGGCCGGATCGGAGGCTGCGCAGGATCACCTGCAGTCCGGCGATGTGGTGCCCGGGGAGCGCCAGCAGCCAGCGGCCCGGCCCGCCGAGGGCAGCATCCGTGGCGGCCGCCGACGCGGCCAACGCCGGGGCCGAGAGCATCGCCCCCTTGGGAGTACCCGTCGACCCCGAGGTGCTCACCACCAGTGCCGTCCGGTCGTCGACGGGGTAACCGGGCCGCATGGCGTCCGAGAGCAGGCGCGTACGCACCGGATCATCGGCCGGGACGGGCAGCAGGGCGGGGCCACTGTCGTCGAGCAGCTGCTTAAACTCGGGGTACAGCTCGGCCACCGCCGTGCCGCCGGGGACGGGCAGGGTGCGCAGCTCACGGGTGGCGGGCATGGACCGGTTCGGTTCTCTGATCAGTAGTAGTAGGGGAATTCGTCCCAGTCCGGGGCGCGCTTCTCCAGGAACGCGTCCCGGCCCTCGACGGCCTCGTCGGTCATGTACGCCAGCCGCGTGGCCTCGCCGGCGAACACCTGCTGACCCATCAGCCCGTCGTCGGTGAGGTTGAACGCGAACTTGAGCATCCGCTGGGCCGTGGGCGACTTGCCGTTGATCTGCCGCGCCCACTCGATCGCGGTGTTCTCCAGCTCGGCGTGGTCGACGACCCGGTTGACCGCGCCCATCTGGAACATCTCCTCGGCCGTGTAGGCCTGACCGAGGAAGAAGATCTCGCGCGCGAACTTCTGACCCACCTGCTTGGCCAGGTACGCGCTGCCGTACCCGGCGTCGAAGGACCCCACGTCGGCGTCGGTCTGCTTGAACCGGGCGTGCTCGCGGCTGGCCAGGGTCAGGTCGCTCACCACGTGCAGGGAGTGCCCGCCGCCCGCCGCCCAGCCGTTCACCAGGCAGATCACCACCTTGGGCATGGTGCGGATGAGCCGCTGCACCTCCAGGATGTGCAGACGTCCGCCCTCGGCCTTCACCCGCGCCTGGTCGACCTTGTCCGCCGTCGCGCCGGCCACGTCCGAGTCGTGCTCGGTGGAGTACTGGTACCCGGACCGGCCGCGGATGCGCTGGTCCCCGCCCGAGCAGAACGCCCAGCCGCCGTCTTTGGCGCTCGGTCCGTTGCCGGTGAACAACACGGTGCCCACATCGGGGGAGCGGCGGGCGTGGTCGAACACCCGGTACAGCTCGTCCACGGTGTGCGGACGGAAGGCGTTGCGCACCTCGGGGCGGTCGAAGGCGATGCGCACGATCCCGTCGGCCCGGCTCTCGCCCACGTGGCGGTGATAGGTCAGGTCCGTCAGGTCCTCGCCGCTGCGGAAGCCTTCGACCTCCCGCCACTGCGACGGATCGAACGGGTTCGCGGTCTCGCCCTGCGCTGCGCTGCTGTCGGTCATGGGTTCGACGTTAGCGTGGAGGCATGACATCCGTACCGGGCCCCGAGTCGATCGATGATCTGCTCGCCCGCGTCCACGTGGTGGCCCTGCCGATGCGGGTCCGGTTCCGCGGCGTCACCGAACGAGAGGTGGCACTGGTCGAGGGTCCGGCCGGGTGGGGCGAGTTCGGCGCCTTCCCGGAGTACGACGACCCCGAGGCCGTCCACTGGCTGCGCTCCGCGCTGGAGATGGCGTGGCAGGGCCCGCCGCCGGCGCTGCGCTCGCGGGTCGCCGTCAACGCGACGGTCCCGGCGGTCTCGGCGGGCGAGGTGGCGGGGATCCTCGACCGGTTCCCCGGGTGCGGCACCGTCAAGGTCAAGGTGGCCGAGAGGGGACAGCAGCTCGTCGACGACGTCGCGCGGGTCGCCGCGGTTCTGCAGGCCCGCCCCGACGCCCGTGTCCGGGTCGACGCCAACGGGGCCTGGACGGTCGCGGAGGCCGCGCACGCGGTCCGGGTTCTGGACCAGGCGGTCCGAGCGGTCGACTCCCGGCGCGCTCCGGGCACGGGGCCGGTCGCCCTGGACGGCCTGGGCCTGGAGTACGTCGAGCAGCCGTGCGCCACCGTCGATGAGTTGGTGCAGCTGCGCGCGCGCCTGGCCGCCGACGGGGTGCACGTGGACGTGGCCGCCGACGAGTCCATCCGCCGGGCCGAGGACCCCCTGCGAGTGGTCCGCGCGGGCGGCGCCGACCGCGCAGTGGTCAAGGTCGCCCCGCTGGGAGGGCCCCGCAGGCTCCTCGCCGTGGCCGCGGAACTGGGTGTGCCGGTCACCGTCTCGAGCGCACTGGACTCGGCAGTGGGGGTCGCGGCCGGGGTCGCTGCGGCCGCGGCGCTCCCGGGCGTCCGCTCAGGGGCTGACCGGGCGGGAGGCGGCGGAGCGGGAGACGACGGCATCCCCGCCGCAGGACTGGGCACCGGCGGCGGAGCGGGAGACGACGGCATCCCCGCCGCAGGACTGGGCACCGGCGGGTTCTTCGTGGAGGACGTGGTGGACCCCGGCGTGGTCTCACTGGTCGACGGCTATCTCCCGGTGGCGGCGGTGGCCCCGGACCCGGCTAGGCTGGAGGGCCTGCGAGCGAGCGCCGACCGCCGGGACTGGTGGATGGATCGCATCTGCCGCTGCCACGAGCGGCTCCAGCCCCGGTGACGCGCCGGTGCCTCTCCGCGCGTGTGTCGGCCCCCAGCCGCCCGCCGCCCGCCCTCAGCCGCCCCCGCGGTGGCGCCTGGCGTGCACTGTTGCGCAGGCAGGACGCCATTGCGGCGGGCGGCTGCGGTAGAGGTCGGCATGCGCGCGAGCAAGACGCCAGACGCGTGCGCGAGACGCCAGGCGCATGAGCGGCTGCTCGGACTCGCGGGTGTCGTGGCCAGCGATAGTCACCGAGTGGAGTGGTCGCTGCGTGGAGTGGTCGCCGGTGCGCACACCGCAACCGCTCTCATGCCACGCGGTGCGGCCCCCGGCCGAGTGATTCCTGAAGTCTCAGCGCCTCGCGGATGAGGGGCACGATCCGGCCACTGCGATAGTCCTCCCACTGCCATCTCCTGAAGATGTTGCCCAGCGCTTCGATCTCGTTCTGGCGGTTCTTCTCATTGCGTAGCTTCCGGCGGACGCCCGCCTCGCCGTCGTCGATCCCGTACTTTCCCGAGCCGTCCGCCTCCCCGACGAGTCCCCATTCCTTCCAGTACATGTCGACGAAAGTCCGTGACCCGTCCGAGAGGATGAACTCGTGCTGGAGCTGGGGCATGGGGAGGCCGGCGCGGGTGATGGCGACCCGGCTCAGGGACTCGAGCACCGAGTGGGCACCCGGGTTCGCGAACGCCACCACTGCGCGGGCCCGCGCGATGCCGACCCGCCCGGCGGCGGCGTCGAGTTCGTTCTCCAGTTCGGCCAGGGTGCACAGAGTGCGGCGCAGGGCCTCGTCGGCAGCGCAGACGGCGCCGGCGAACGGGCTCGTGCGCGCCACGTCGACGATCGTCCGTGCCGGAGTCGTGACCGGGATGCCCTCCAGTTCCGTCACGGCGTCACCGAGATCCAGACTGTGGCAGATCGCGTTCTCGCCCCGCCTGCTCCCGCTGCCCGGCCGATGCCTGGTCGTGGTGACCCGCCGGGTGTCCAGATCCTGAGCGGGCAAACCGTGCAGCACGAGAGCAGAAGTGTGCGACATCACCGTGCCGGGGCTGATGAACCTCGCCGAGGCCCGCGACCGCATCTCGAGCATGGCCTCGGCCTCGTCGGGGCCGGTGGGCAGGTCGGCCGCGGGCACGTAGACGCCGTGGCGGACACGGTAGAGCTGTCCGGTGCGCTCTGCGTGCTCCCTCGCTCGGCGGCTGTAACCCCGGGCGAGTAGTTCGGACGAGGTTATGACGGGTGGGCGAAGTCTATCGGTGCTCATGGCCACGCAGTATCGCCCCCGCCGCCCTGACTTCCGTGGGGTCGGACTGCTCGATCCGTCGAGGCTGTGGAGCGGGGCGAGGGGTGTGAAGGGCCGCTCCGCGACTGCACGGTCGGGCTGTCGAGATGGGGCGGCCGCGCGGCCGGGCTGTCGAGATGGGGCGGTAGTGCGCCCCGGTAGCGGGCGGCACAGACGCCCGCGGGCATGGCGTCTAGCGCGCACCGATGCGCACGCGAGACGCCGTGGCGACGGGCGACTGCCGAAGAGTCGTACAGGCGCGCGAGCGACACGTCAGGCGCGCGAGCGCCTGCACTCTGCGGCAGGCGCGCGAGCGCCTGCACGCTGCGGGGGACGCTGCCCGGGAGGCAGGGGCGCAGGCCGGGAGGCAGGGACGCGGACCGGGGGCAGGGGCGGGGCCGGGAGGCGAGCCGCTACCTCCCGGGAAGGGCCGGGGGCGCTGTCGACGCGGTGAGCAGTGCCTCCGGGCGCTCGGCGGGGGACCGGTCGGCGTGTGGATGATGCGCGTCCGCTCATCGTCCGGCTGAGCAGAGGGAAGGGCCGTGACACGGGTCACAACTGCTCTAGCCTGGGGCGGCGACCACATCACATGGACGGTGGTCGGCGTCCGCACGACATGGACGGTGGTCGGCGTCCGCACGACGTGGGCGGTGGGTGAGAGGGGCCGGGAACGATGGCGGAGACGAGAGTCCGGATTCCACTGCGGGACCAACTGTGGTTGATGATGGACCGACCGGACAATCTCATGTACATCAACTCGATCATGTGGTTCGCCGAGGTCCCTGACTGGGACGCGGTCACCGACGCGATCGCCACCCGGATGGTCGAGCCCCATCCGGTGTTCCGCCGGGTCCCGGTGCGGCGGGGCCGACGCTGGTACTGGGAGGACGATCCCGACTTCGACCTCTCCCGCCACCTGGTGCGCAGTCGACTCCCCGAGCCGGGCGGACGCGCTGAGGCCGAGGCGTACGTCGGCGAGCAGATGAGCAGCCCGCTGCCCGACGACCGCCCCATCTGGCGCACCGAGTTCATCGAGGGCTACCACGGACACGGGGGAGAGCGGGAGGGAGCGCTCATCCTGTTCCGGGTCCAGCACGGGATGGTCGACGGCATCCGGCTGTCCCAACTGGTCCTGGGATTGTGCGACCACGAGGACGACGACCCCCTGCCCCGGGTGGGACGAGAGCTGGCCTCGGGCGGGGGCGGGATCGTGGGGGCGGTCGCTCAGGCAGGGGCAGGACTGGCCAAGGACTCGCTCGGCATCGCCCGCGGACTGGCGGGCGCCACGATCAGGTTCCCGGTGACGCTCGCGCGCCTGGCCAGGGACGTCTCGGCTCCGGGTGCGGAGCTGACCCGGGTGCCCACCCGAATCGTCGAATCCCTGGCCGACACCGTCGAGACCACCAACACCACGACCAACACGTATCGCTCGATCTTCCGTCTCCTGTTCGAACCCCGGTCCCCGGAGCTGACGTGGAGCGGACCCACCCGCGCGAACAAGAAGGTCTCCTGGGTCACCGGGCTGGATCTCGCGGCCGTCAAGCGGGTGGCAACGGCGCACGACACCACCGTCACCACCGTGATGATCGCGGCGGTGTCCAAGGCGCTCACCCTGTACCTCGACGCCCACGGTGACCGCGAGGTCTCCGACATCAACCTCATGGTGCCGATGTCGGTGACGCCGAGCAGCGAGGATCTCCCGGAGGAACTGGGTAACCACATCACACTCATCCTCATGCGCCTGCCGCTGGGGATCGACGGCGCCGACGAGCTCATCGACGCCATCACCACCTCCATGACCCGGGTGCGCTACTCGTTCGAGCCGCACATCACCTTCGCCTCGATGCTCACCGTGGCGGTCACCCCGACCGCGGTGCAGCACGCCGTGATCGACCTGTTCGCCAACAAGACCGTCGGCCAGCTCACCTCGGTGCCCGGACCCGTCTCCACGGTGAGCCTCGCCGGGACCGTGGTCGAAGGAATGCTCGGCTGGGTCCCGATGAGCGGCGACCAGGCGCTGGGGATCTGCATCTTCAGCTACGACGGCAGCGTCTCCGTGGGGATCGCCACCGATGCCGGGCTCGTGCCGGACCCGGACCTGGTCGCCGAACTGATCGAGGGCCAGTTCGCGACGTTCGACGGCTGGCACGGGGAGGACTGACCCGCCGCCCCGAGCTCACCCGCCCAGCCTCGCGCGCCAGCCGCACCACCTCGACGGCCCCGTACCGACGCCCCCGGCTCACCACTCCGGCGCCGGGACCTCCGGGTGCGCGGCGAACCAGGCACCGATGTAGGACATGTCGATGCCCTGGTCCTCGGCGATCAGGTCGTACATGGTGCGCCCGTCGAGCGCCTCGCGCAGGAGGTCGGCGTGCCCACTGTGCCGGTTGATCTCGGTGAGGACGTGATGAGCGCACCAGCGGCCGTTTAACGGTGCCAGGTCCGCCGGGAACCACGGCATCTCGGTGGGGACCGGGACCGGGGCGTCCAGCTCGGCGGCACGCAGATGGGCGAGCCCCGCCGCGCACCGGCGGTCGTACTCGGCGAGGATCTCCTCGGCGGTCGCGCCGGGGTCGACACGGTTGACGGTCTCGGCCCACTCGAAGGCCTCCGGCAGTGATCGTCCCGTCTCCAGGGGGTCCGGCGCCGCGGCAGCCCGGCCCAGCCATCCCTCGGCCACCTGGCCGATGTGCAGGATCAGCCAACCGAGCGTCAGCTCACTCGAGGGGACCGGGCGTGCCCGAAGCTGGTCGGCGGTCAATCCGTGGACGATCGATCGGGCGTTGACGAGCGCGTCGTCGATCCACTCGAGCAGGG
This sequence comes from Dietzia sp. UCD-THP, assembly GCF_000349585.1. NCBI lineage: Bacteria > Bacillati > Actinomycetota > Actinomycetes > Mycobacteriales > Dietziaceae > Dietzia > Dietzia sp. UCD-THP. Next base: position 1,245 of record NZ_KB714656.1, on the reverse strand, counting down.
TCTCGCGCTCGGTGGGGTGGGCGGCGGGGAACAGTGGCATGGCGGGCTCCTGGGTGTGTCTCGTGAACGGGTGTGTCTCGTGAACGGGATGGTGTCGGCGGACGGGCAACGGATCAGTCGCTGATCCGCACCGTGGTCCGACAGCAGACTCTCAGCCGATCAGGACAGATCCGGTCCGCTGACGGTGCGAGACTGGGTGACGTGACCGACGACAGGATGCCCACGACCCAGCGCGTGCTGGGGTTGCTCGACCTGCTCCAGCGGCGCACGGTGTGGACCGGGCCGGAGCTCGCAGCCGAACTCGGTGTGACCACCCGGTCGGTGCGGCGGGACGTGGACCGGCTGCGCGACCTGGGGTATCCGGTCGAATCCGAGCGCGGCGCGGGCGGTGGGTACCGGCTGGGCTCGGGCCGCCGGTTGCCGCCCCTCCTGCTGGACGACCGCGAGGCCGTGGCCGTGGCGATCGCCCTGCGGTTGGCGGCCGGCGGGGCGGTGGCCGGCGTCGGCGAGCACGCACTGGGCGCGCTGACCAAGCTCGACCAGGTCATGCCCGGCCGACTGCGGGAGAGGGTCGCCGACGTGAGCGAGTCGATGGTGGCCGTCCCCGGCACGGACACCCCGGTCGAACCTGAACTGCTCATGGAGCTCGGTCACGCGGTGCGGGGCAGCGAGCAGGTGCGGTTGGACTACCGTGACCGCGCCGGACGTGACACCGAACGCCGCGTCGAGCCCTACCGGATCGTCGTTCTGGGCCGACGCTGGTACCTGCTGTCCTACGACCTCGAGCGTGCGGACTGGCGGACCTTCCGGCTGGACCGCATCCGCGCGGTGCACCGCAGTCGCTGGCGGTTCACCCCTCGCCCCGACGTGCCCGACCCGGCCACCCACGTCCAGCACTCGGTGACGACCGCGCCGTACGAGCACCGTGCCAGTGTCGTGGTCCAGGCCACCGCCCGGAACGTGCTCGAGTGCTTCCCACCCACCTTCGGCACCGTCACGGAGCTCCGGCCCGTCGACCACCCCGACGGCCCGGCCTGTCGTCTCGAGACCGGCGCCGCCGCCCTCGGCGAGCTGGCCTGGTACCTGGGTCGGCTGCCCGCGCCGTTCGTCGTGGAGTCGCCCGACGGGTTGCGCGAGCATCTCGCGGCACTCGCCGGGCGGCTCGCCGCCGCGGCCGGTCCCGTCGGACCCCACGGCGACGACCCGGCGACCACCGCTGGTGACAACTAGGGCGTGTCTCCCATA
>NZ_AOSR01000045.1:0-4202 GCF_000349585.1 Dietzia sp. UCD-THP | reverse complement strand
CCGAAAGGCGTCCCAAACACCGTACTGCGCCTTTCGCAGTGCGCCGAGATCCCGGCGCGAAAGATCAGGGTGCTGGGAGAGCGGCACCCACACGGTCGGCGCCAGGAACAGGGAGGTGATCTGATCCTCTTCGATGCGACGGAGGATCAGCTCGATATCCGGCTTCCGGAGGAGTCGGATTGTCGTTCCGAGCATCAGGTACGGGACCGTGAAGATATGCATCCCGGCCGAGTGATACAACGGCATGCACACCAGCGGGCGATCCTGCTCGGTGAAGTCCAGCGCAGTGATCGTGGAGATGTACTCGCTGATCAGCGCCTGGTGGGACATCATCGCCCCTTTTGGACGTGAGGTCGTTCCCGAGGTGTACAGCAGCTGGACCAGATCACCGGGGGAGGCGGGGCTCTGCCACTGCGGTGCTGAGCCGCGCTGAAGTTCCTCGGTGTCCAGTATCCCGTTTTCGCGATCTGAGAATTCCAACACCTGTAGGGCGCGATCGGCGATGACAGAGCGTACGAGCGGTGTGAGATCCGGATCGGCGACAATGGCTGCCGCACCGGAATCGGTGATCAAGTACTCGAGTTCCCTGCCGGTCAGTGCGTTGTTGATAGGGACATGCACCACTCCCGCCCGCGAGCACGCCAGATACAGCATGACGTAGAACGCGGAGTTGCCGCCGAACGCCGCGACTCGGTCGCCCCGGTTCAGACCGAGCCGATGCAGGCGTGAGGTGACAACATCAACGGCGCGGTCAAACTCCTGGTAGGTCCACACCTGACCCTCGAACTCGATCGCCTCGCCGTCCGGGCTTCGCGATGCAGTCCGGCGCAGCAACCCGTCGACCGTGTGCGAGCGTGGATCTGAATACATCTGGTTTCTCCTGCAAATTCGGCGAATCCGGCAGGGTACGGGTGGGCCGGAGCCGAGTCGCTCGCTCAGGGAACGACCAGCGTCAGCTCACCCGCACCCTGCAGGTCGGTCGAGTGGGGTGGAGCACAGCGGGCTGGTGGTAAGCCCGCAGGCTGGGAGTCAGTACGTACCGCGGTCCCGCGTCTCGAACAGTCGGCGGGGATTCGCGACCGTAATCTGGTGGATCTGGTCATCGGTCACCCCGGCCTCCTGCAGCTGGGGAATGATGCGGCGCAGCACGGTTGTGTACGTCGGGTGCTGCCGCTCCGGCATGGGGCCCAGATCATGGAACGTGGAGTCATCCTGCGAAATGAGGATCTGTTCGAGATAGCCACGATCGATCAGTCCAGTAATGCGCTCGACGCGCGTCTTCTGGATCGCATTGCGGTAGTCCTCGGGCCATTGGTAATCGAGCGCGGAAGTGTCGAACGACAGGAACGAGCCCTTCTTCGCGACGGCCTCGAACTCCTCGAGTTCAACCGACGGATCCGTCCAGTCGACGTGACCGAATTTCACACGACTGACATCGACGTCGAGCTGTTCGAGGTAGTCCTGCTGGTCCTGGGCCACGCGGATTCCCAGCCCGATACCAGTGTGGGTCACGATGGGCACGCCAGTGCGACGGTGGGCTTCTGCAGCATGGCGCATCACCAACTTCACACCGTCCATCAAGCCATGGTGATCACTGGTGATCTTGATGGTGCCTGCCCGCACACCAGTGTCGAGAATCCCTTCCTCGATGTCTTTCACGAACAAGTCAGCCAGGGACGGCCATGTCGTTGCTGCTGTCTCGGGCAGCATGTCCATGAGCATGAATGGATGCGGGGCATCGGTCCACGTGTACCACCCGGTAGGCACGATGATATTGACGCTGGTCCTCTGCGCGATCTCCTTGAGCAATCGAACATCACGCCCGGCGCCGGGGATCACGCGGTCACTGATCGTGTCGATGCCAGCAGATTTGGCGTGCTCGAGCTGCTTCGCGGCTTCGGAGATGCGCTCCTCCCGTGCAATGGAAGCGAAGCCCATCTGCGGCCAATTGGCCTCGACCTCAGCCGTTCGAGGCCCAATCACACACTCAGTGACGAGCGTGAAACCTAGGTCACTGGAGTCGATCTCGTCACCGCGAGCAGTAGGGATCTTGGTCATGAAATACTCCTTGTCGTTCCCAGCGAACACCGCGGGATCTAGACGATTGGCCCGGCGACAAACGACGATCACGATCTGAATCGGACCTGCTCAGTAGCCGTACAAAGACCATAGGAGCCGGAGTGATAGGCATCACAGCCGATAAGCGCACGCAAACGGCCAGTTTCCGTAGCGCCGATCGGCGCCCGACCATTCGGGTTAGCCCTGCCGTGTTCTGCCGCATCCAGCCGAATGGTGTCTCGGCGCAGCGGAAGCCTTCGCGCACGACATGACCCAGCTCGCGGAAGATACGTGTGACGCGGTGTCCGGCCATGCCGGCGGCCGCGTGTGGATCGTCAAGCGTATCGATGATGATCGGCGAGCAGTTCAGGCCGCCGTGGGACCGGCGGCAATTGCCGGCCGCTCACGGTTGGTAACGGGCGAGGTGGTCGTGGCGGGCGAGCCAGCGCTCTAGCGGGATGGACACCAGCGGCGGGATCGCCGCGAGGACGGCCTGGAGAGCGATCCAACACTTCCAGCGCAGAACGACCGCGGCGACGATCGTCACGGCGAGGAAGGCGACGCCATGAAGCGTCCCGAAGATCTTCACGCCGACCTCGGTCGTCCTAGTGACATATTTGAGGAAACATGCCGACGAGCAACCCGGTCCAGGTGGCGGCTTCGACAAGGGCGACCGTCGCAAAGACGCGGCCACTCTGCGTCACCCCTCATTGTCACCGGCTGTCAGTGGCTAGGATTCTGCCAATCTCGTGACAATTGACGCCTGACAGGCAGGTGACAAAGTACTGGTGGACTGGAAGCCCACTGACAAGCTGCTTGAGAACCGACAGTGCCGCTGTCGGTTGCCAAACAGTTTGTCAGTTTGCCAAACCTGTGTCAGTAGCGTGCCACTAATTTGTCAGTGGCGGCTGCAGGCCAGAACTCCACGCTCGAGATGATGGGGTGTCCCTGGCGCCGGACCGCCGTGGGGCGGGTTCAACTTAAGCGTATTGATCTGTCTCACGGATGCCCGAGCCCGCGCGCGATGCTCTCGACCGCCTTGACGAGCCGTCTATTCATTCCCTCTTCGGAATCGGTAGAAGGGTATGCGCCCGTCTGAAGACCCAACACGTACGTGGATAGTACGTACTTATCGAAGTACTTACGATTTCGGTCGTCGCGGTAGTTGAAACTTACAGCGATCGTGTCCGGTACTGATTGATCGTCATTCTCGGAATCTTGATAAATATTATCGAACACTTGTCCCGGAGGAAGCGAAGGAATCGGTTTTTCGTACCGACGTTGGATGCTCCAAACGGCAAATGACTGGGCATTCTCAAGAATGGTGCCGCTGAGATTTGGAAGCTCCGGCTCAAACGTAACTTGAATATTTTTGGCTACTGAGCTTCCCAAATTCACAATGTGCAGCTCAAAGTTTCTCGTCAAAACCGCCTGTTTGAGCATTGCCACCATAACTGGACGTGTTCGATCCCGGCTGTCTTGCCGAAGGGCCCACAACGTCCATATAGCCATGACTGCCGTAACTGCAGTCGCGACGGCACCAATAGCCGTCCAAGTAGTGACATCCACCAGATCACCATTTTCGTCCGTCGATGAACAGAGCGGAGTTAGCTGAACTGAGACTCTTCCGTGATCATGTCGACGATCATCGCCGTCTCAATTGAAACACGAGTGACTTTGGCGATCAGGTTGACGATGTAGAGATGGTCGTCGTGTTCGTCGGCCCAGTCGTTGGGGTCGTTGACGATCCCTGAGGCCTTGTCCGACTTGACCTGGTACCTGTCGACAAGCCAGGCCAGCGCCGTGCGTGAGCCGAGGAGAAAGCGCTCGGCCTCGGCGGGGATCCCCGAAATAGTGACGTGGCGGTTATAGATGATCGCGGTGTGGTCAGTCTTGGACCTGAACCGCATCTTATCTACGCGCCAGGTCTCTCGATCACAGTCGTCGACCCCAGGTTTGACTGTCACATCCAGTGGCCACGGTTCGACATGTTCGTACCCCACGTGCAGGTCCGCAAGCTGCCTTCCCCAAGTGGCGACTTGATTGAATCGCTCGCGGGAGGAGGGCGGCGGTAGTTGCGGGAGCATCTTCTTCAGGTCCGCCGCGTAGCGGGCCCGGTAATCGGGCTCTTCGCATCTGAGCGT
>NZ_AOSR01000044.1:0-11324 GCF_000349585.1 Dietzia sp. UCD-THP | reverse complement strand
CCAAACCCTCAAATACTCAGTGGACGTTCCAGCGCAGGGGAAGGTCAAGGCGAACATGGACGAGAGCCGAGAAAGGGGCCACTGTGCGCATCGGTGAGTTGGCCGTGGCCAGCGGCACCACAACCAAGACGCTGCGCTTCTACGAAGAAGCCGGCCTACTACCTGCGCCTGAGCGCACCGCCAACGGATACCGCGACTACACCCCTGCGGCCCTGGCGCGCCTGGACTTCGTTCGCCGCGGCCGCACCGCTGGGCTCACCCTGGCCCAGATTCGCGAGATCCTCGACATCCGCGACGCCGGAGTCGCACCCTGCCAGCACGTGCACGCCCTGCTCGAAGCCCACCTGGGCGACCTGGACCGCCAAATCGCCGACCTGCAAGCACTGCGACACACCGTCGCGCACCTTCACCACAGTGCCACCACCAGCGACCCCACCAAATGCGACACCACGACCGTCTGCCGCTATCTGTGACCAGACCGGTGCTCGCGTGTATCGCCATGAGCAGATGCCGCCACAGAGCGTCGACAGAACCCCGCCATATAACGGCGAAAGCCACACACCAGCCACTGACCCCGCCCTGAAGATGGTGGGTATCGCTAGCCACAGCAGCTCGACCGCCGAGATTCGGCACTCGGGAGGGACCGCGGTTCTTGCTGACCTTGCGCAGTTTCTCCAGGCACGAGTCAGTGCAGCCGGAAGCCGGACGGGCCACCTATCCGACGCTGTCCCGGTGTGCCGGTGCTGTGGAACTGGCCGTGGTCTTGTGGTCACGCGGAGCAGTGCCCGGGGCAAGGATCGCTAGCAAGACTGCGGCTGCGGCGGTGAGGATTGCCAACGTAAGTGTGGCCTGACTGCTGCCGTTGACAAATGCCTCTTTGGCGTAGTCGACCAATGGTTGCGCCATTGGTCCGGCTTGTGCGGCGATCTCTAGGGCGGCGGCCAGGGAGTCGGAGACCGGACCGCGGGCAGGTTCGGGTAACTGAGGCAGGGCGGGTTGGATGTGGCGGGTGTATCCGGCGGCCAGCACGCTGCCGGCCACTGCGATCCCCATCGCAGCGCCGATCTCGCGGGCCGCATCGTTGACTGCGGCGGCGACCCCGTGTTTGCTCTCCGGAGTTTCGGCGATGATCGCGTAGGTCGCTGGGGCTGTGCATAGTCCGAGCCCTGCGCTCATGATCAACAGCGGCCATAGCAGGTCGAGGTAACGTGCGTCGACGGTCATCCGGCTGACCAGCATCAGGCCAACTGCGATGGTCGCCAGACCGGCGACGGTCATCACTCGTAGTCCAAATCGCTGTGACAGTCGGGGGGCGATCACCGAGATCACGATCAGGGGGACCGTCATCGGCACCAATCCCAACGCCGAGGCCAGCGGTCCGTATCCCAGGATCAGTTGCAGGTACTGCACCAGGAGTAGGAATACCCCGAAAGTGACCAAGAATTGGATGGCCACCGACAACGAGCCGGCGCTGAAGCCGCGCTTGGCGAACAACCGAACATCCAACAAGGGGGCCGAGGATCGCAGCTCAATCAGGATAAAAAAGGCTGTCGCCAACATACCGGCCCCGGCGCTGGCGAGAACGATCGGGTCGGCCCAGCCCCGCGCGGGAAACTCGATCGTGGCGAATACGATTCCCGCAACCGCGACTGCAGCTGCCGCCGCGCCCACCCAGTCCACGGGAGGGTGATCATGCTGGCTGGACTCAGCGATCGTGCATGCCAGCGCGGCCAGTAGGGCTCCCGCTGCGGTCAGTCCGACAAATACCGACACCCACGACCAGCGCTCAAGCAGCACCCCGGCGCCGAGGATGCCTAACACTGCTCCGGAGCCGGCGACTCCAGCCCACACACCTACTGCTCGGCCGCGATGAACGGCGGCGAAGCCAGCAGTCAGAATCGATAGCGTCGAGGGCATTACCAGTGCAGCGCCCGCCCCGGCAATCGCTCGCGCAGCGATCAACCAGGCCGGGTCAGACAGCAGAAGGGGAAGTGCGGACGCCATGGTGAATATCGCCAGGCCTATTACGAGAACCGCGCGTCTGCCATAGCGGTCACCGATCGCTCCAGCGGGCAGGACCAGGCACGCCAGTACCAGCGTGTAGCCGTCGACGATCCAGGTCAGCTGGGCTTGCGTCGCTCCAGTCTCTACCGCAATCTCCGGTAATGCCGAATACAGCGCGGCCATGGCCGCGACCACCAACGCCACGGCTAGGCACGACACCGTGAGCATCCACCATTCGGCTCGGGTCCACCGGGATGACTCGGTGATGGTCTGTTGGGGTGAGTGCATCGCCGGCCCCTTGCTGTGAGATGGTCGGTCTTGGTCTGAGACAAGTAGTATCACAGTATCCGGCTGGCTGGACAGGTTAGCTTGGACGAGAAGTGACCGTCGGCCGAAGGGGAGAGCGTGAACGACTGGAGTGCTGACCGGCCCGCTACGGACGACGATCAGCTCGATCCGCGACTGCTGCGCTCACGAAAACGATTGCTCGACGCTGCCACGCATCTCCTGAGCACTGGCGGTGTAGAGGCGGTTACCGTCGAGGCGGTCACTCGAATGTCAAAGGTTGCGCGGGCCACGCTCTATCGGCATTTCGGCGGGACCGCCCAGTTGCTTGCGGCGACCTTCGAGCGGCTGTTGCCTCGCGTCGAGGTCTCTGCCGACAGTGGGTCGGTACGAGACCAACTCATCGCGCTTCTCACGGCCCAAGCCGACCTGATTGACCAGGCGCCGCTGAACATTACGACTCTGGCTTGGCTGTCAATCGGATCAGTCGGCGGCGATCCTGCCGATTCGGCCGCGATCACCTCACTGCGCAGTCGAGTCATCGAGGAGTACCGGCAGCCTTTTGACCACATCCTCACACAGCCTGACGTACAGGCGCAGCTCGGCAACATCGACACCACCTTCGCGATTGTTCAACTCCTGGGTCCCGTCGTGTTCGCTCGCCTTACTGGGCTCTGCACGGTCGACCACGACGGATGCGTGCAACTTGTTGATGATTTTCTTGCTGCCCGCAAGCAGGGAGACAAACCCATCCCGGCCGAGTCCATCCACGACCTGAACCGCCCTGGCGCCGGCGGATCTCGCTAAATCGGGGCTTCTTCTTGTCGGATGGGTGTGACCGCTCGATCGCCGAGGTCGCCGGGGAGGTGGCGAGGCAACCCTAGAGCCCGGTCGTTTCGGTGCGAGCGGCGGCGAGCCATCCGCTGCAGTCTGAGTGCGGCCGGAACTTCTACCGTCCAGTTTTGACTTCCCGATTAGTCAGGCTGCTGCAAGCGATCGCGAAGCTGACTCCAGAGCTTCAGCCAGTTGAAGCTCGAGCGTGGGCAGGAGGCTAACCGCCGAAGCCACACGTTCCAGCCGAGTACGCACATCGACCTCGTGCTCGATCCCGGCTCGGCCGGCCTCCGTCCATGTCTGTGCACAGTGTCTGGCGGCTACGGCGAGATCTTCGGTCGCGAGGTCACCGGTCAAACGTGCCACGTCCGCGCAGCCGTCAGCGAGCAGCTTTCGGAACAGGCCGCCACCGGTGCCGGCCTTCTCGATGAAAGCGCTCAAGCTGAATAAGAGGATCTCGAGTTCGTCAGCCGGTAGATGGGACCAAGTCCGGACATCAGCGGCGAGCTGGGCGACCGCTGCTAAGCCTTCGGAACCGCTCACCGCGGTCGTGAGATCAACGACTCCTGGCGGAGTTGGGTGGCGCATGTTCGCTGCCGATTGACGGAAAGCCGCTGCGGCAACCTGCGCAAGGTCTGGTAACTCATGCGGCCAGGCGATGCGGTACGTGGTGTGACGTGTCGGTTGTGGGAATGACATCGACGACCGTGCTCGAGCGAGAGCGTCGAACGGAACCTTTTGGACCTCGGCACGGTCGTTGTCAACAACGAAGGCGATCCTCTCCGCCTCGTCGTAACCAATTACCACGATATCGTGGCGACTCATTTGGAGCCGAACCCGCAGGTAGGGCAACTCCGCGATGTCGCCCCATATCAGGGCTGGCCTTCCGGCATCGACCTCCTGGCTAATCCACGACCATCCTTCTCGGGGATCGTCGGTCGTGAGCACTTGGACCTGTGCGCCCAGTAGATGGGGGAGATTTACTTCGAAATCGGAGTCTCTCCCTACCAGATAAAGCGGCGGGAAGAGGTCGCTCGAGCGCAAGTAGGACAGGCCAAGTGACCCCCCGAGGGTGAAGACGAGACCTTCATCGGGCGGTCCTTCCCAGCCGAGGCCTTGCCAGTGCAGGAGGTCTCGCATCGCGGCTGAGCCGCAGTGCCCCCCGACCCGATGTGGATAGTTCTCGATGAGCGTCTGGCGAGTCATCAGAGTTCCTTTCTGAACGGCAGGCGGGCACGAACCGGGCTCTCTTGCTGCGCCAGTGGGATGTCAGCGCCGTTCGTCGAGGCTCCGCCGCTGACCGTGCGAGTCTCGCTCGGGACTGGCTTACCCATTGCGAAAGGAATCGGGAGAACCCGTATGGGCGAAATCGGTCCGGACGAAAGGACGCTGCTGGGTGATGGCTCGCTTGCTGAGCATGAAATCGCGGGGGCGGTTGATGCAGTCTGCAGCAAGGAGTTCGCCATCACGGAGGTAGAAGCAGCTGAAGTCGCGGTCCCGGGTGGGGTCACCGCTGAGGACGACTTCGTCGTAACCGGTGTTGAGACCGGCGATCTGCAGCTTGAGATCGTATTGATCTGACCAGAACCAGGGAAGCGCCTCGATCTTCCTAGATTTTCCGCAGATGGTCGAGGCGGCGACCTTGGCCTGCTCCCCCGCACTCGACACGGACTCCATGCGTATACGGCAGCCGTAACGGGCGATGTCATGGCTTGTGCAATCTCCGGCGGCCACGATGTCGGGGTCCTCGGTCCGGGCATGGTCGTCGATCACGATGCCGTTGTCGACCACGAGACCCGCAGCGTCGGCGAGTTCTGTTCTCGGTTCAACACCGATGCCCACGATGACCAGATCAGCCGGGATCGACTCGCCAGTAGATAGTGTGACCTCGCGGACGCAGTCGTCTCCGACTAATGCTGCGACTTTGGCGCCCGTTCGGATATCGATGCCCTCCTCTCGGTGGATCCGCTCGAAGAACGTTGATACGTCGGGAGCAGTGACCCGCTCGAGGACGCGAGTGGTCGCCTCGAGCACGGTGACGTCCAGGTCCAGTGCCCGTAGTGAGGCGGCCGTCTCAAGTCCGATGTAGCCGCCCCCGACGATCACCACTCGCCGCCCGGGGGTGGCGGACGTGCGGATCTTCTCGACGTCTGCGGCGGTACGAAGGTAATGGACCCCGGGGAGATCGGCCCCAGGAACGCGGAGCTGACGAGGGCGGGCTCCCGTGCACAGCGCGAGCTTGTCGTATGTCAGTGTGTCGCCGGTGCTCATAACGATGTGCCCAGCCGAGCGGTCGATCGCCTCCACGTGCGCGTTGAGAAGCTGGATTCGCTGCTTGGAGTAGAAGTCCGAACTGCGGATGGTGATCTCGTCGAGGGTGGTTTTCCCGGCGAGATACGCCTTCGACAGTGGCGGGCGCTGGTAGGGCACCGTGGGCTCCTCGCCGATGAGGACGATCTCACCGCTCCACCCGTCCTGCCGTAGGCTCGCCGCGAGTTGGGCTCCGGCATGGCTGGCACCGATGATGAGGGCTCGCTGCGATGTCATGTGCCGGATTTCGGGGTGAGGCGCACCATCATCTTGCTGATGCCGCGAACGAAGTTGGACTGCACGTACTCGGGTTCGCCGACGACCTCGATGTTCTCGAAGCGGGGGAGCAGCTCTTCCCAGAGGATCCGCAGCTGCATTTCGGCCAGTCGGTTGCCCATGCACCGGTGTACGCCGAACCCGAAGGAGATGTGGTTGCGGACGTTGGCCCGGTCGATGATGAAGTCATCGGGCCGCTCGAACACACGCTCGTCGCGGTTGCCTGAGGCGTACCACATCACGACCTTGTCACCCTTACGGATGAACTGACCGTTCAAGATAGTGTCAGTCTTGGCGATTCGGCGCATGTAGGCCAGCGGCGTTTGCCACCGGATTATCTCGGAGACCATGTTGGGGATCAGGTCAGGGTTGGACTTGAGCTTTTCGAACTGGTCTGGGAACCGGTTCAGCGCCAGAACGCCACCACTCATCGAGTTCCGGGTCGTATCGTTCCCTCCGACGATCAACAGCACAAAGTTGCCCATGAATTCCATCGGGCGGTCGATCAGATCCTTGGTGTTCTCGTTGCTCTGCAGCATGGTGACCAGGTCGAAACCGGGTTCCTCCCCCTCTGCTAACCGAGCCTTCTTGTCGTACCACAGAGAACTCAGACCGCTCGCCATCTCGCGCATTCCGTCGAACGACTCGTCGAGGTCCGCAGGACCACCGTTCGCTTCCTCGAACGAAGTTGCAATATCTGACCAGTACACGAGTTTGCGACGTTCCTCGTAGGGGAAGTCCAAGAGCGTCGCGAGCATTCGAGCTGTCAGTTCGATCGAGACAGTCTGGACCCAGTCGAACGGCTGATTCACCGGCAAGTCGTCTAGTACCTCGCGAACCCGAGACCGAATGAGCGTCTCCATCTCGCGCAGGTTCTTAGGCGCCACCACCCCCTGCACAGCTGCTCGCTGCACGTCGTGGCGCGGTGGGTCCATCGCGATGAACATCTCAATATCGAGAAAACGAGGCGGGGCCCCGATCACTATCATCGGCTCGGCGGAGAAGACCTCATGGTTCTTATCGACCGCGATGATGTCTTCATGTCGGGTCACTGACCAGAACGGCCCGAACGCACTGTTGGGCTGAAAGTGGACCGGAGCCTCGTTTCGCAGGCGCTCATAGTAGGACTGCCAGCGTCCTTGCCGATAGAGAAAGGGATTACTGAGGTCGATGTCGGCGAGTTCGACGTCCTCGACGGGGGGGATGGGCTTCTCTACGAAGAGCTTCTTCCCATTCGTCCTTGTCACCCAGCGCCGAGTCCTGTCGTACAGATGGGCGCCCCGGATCTGCAGATCCATCGGGATGGCCGACTGAACCTTGTCGCCGATCGTATCGGAAACCTTCACGTGTCTCACCTTGTCTTTCGTCGTTACATCTGGAACGTCGTTACATCTGGAACTCTGGCACCTGGACGGTAAGGCCGTCCCAATCCGCGGACGCGGTCATCTGGCACGACAGTCGGGAGGTCGGCAGCCGTTCGGGGTTCATTGAGAGCATCTCTTCTTCACTTGCTCCCGAGAGGCCCACCACGTCGGACCATTGCGGATCAACGATGACATGACACGTGCCGCACGCGGCTTCGCCTCCGCAATCGGCGTCGATTCCGGGCACCGCGTTGTTGACGGCGATCCGCATGAGTGACTGCCCCTCCTCCAAGGGCACCTCGTGCTTCTCTCCGTCATGTGAGACGAAGGTTACGACTGTCATCGCTGGCTCCTGCATGGTTGTTCGGGTAATAGCTGCTCACAGCATTGCTAACAACGACGACTGCGGCTAGGTTGATTGAGGGCAGAAGCTTGTTAATTTGGCTCAGAAGGCGGGGGCGATGAATCTTGATCGCGAGGGCGTGCCACCGCTCGTGTTCGCGCAGTTACTTGAGAGCCCAGTTCTGGAGCAAGACGCCGTTGCACGGTTTCGCGAGATCATGGATCGTGAGCGAAGCGACGTCGAGTCACTTCTCGCCATCAACGCCCAAGTTCCCCTGCGGTGGATCAGGGAAGCCTTGCCCGACCTCGACGTTGACCAAGCAACGACCCTCGGTTTGGCGTTCGCCCAGCATGCTCATCTGACGTCCTTCGGACCATTAAGCGTCCCACTAGTAAGCGCAGGTTCCGCAGGCGAGATATTGGAATTGCTTGCCTACCTGCCGCTAATAACCCCAGCCCTGAGTGCGCAGTTCTACGCAGGTGGACACGGAGTGTCTGTCGCGCTCAATGGGCAGACGGGCGATCGAGTCCTAGACTCCCTAGTGGTCACCTACTGTGGTGCGGTCCTGCTGAGGCTGCTGAATATACTCGTTGGCGATGCACCAGACATCACACTCTCACTGGGTTGGCCCGCTCCGGAAGGTCTGCCCGTGGATCAGGATTGGTTAGCTGGTCGCCTGGTATTTGACGCTTCACTGTCCATTCTGCATTTTCCCGTTGACGCGGTCAATCACGTCTGCCGGTTCTCTGACCCCGTGGCGTATCGACTCGCTATCAGTGACTTGCAGCGAAGGCTCGACGAGCGGAGTAAAATCGCCTCGTATTCGGACAAGGTGAGACGTCTGATAGAGAAGCGTCCCGCAGATTGTGGAAGTCAGTGGATTGCAGACGAACTCTCCATCTCTACGAGCACACTTAAGCGGCGCCTCTCTGAGGAAGGGATGACCTATCGCGGACTGCGCCAGTCGATCATTCTTGAGTACGCGATTCTTCGTTTACTGGACGGATCTGTGTCCGCGAGCGAGATCGCCACGGACCTCGGATATAGCGACCTCGCCAGCTTTTCACACGCTTTCAAGCACTGGACCGGCCACCCGCCGACGGGGTTCCGTCGTAGGTAGCGCTGCCACTTGGTTGACTCGTACAGGGCAACTGGCAATGCACGGTGCCTTCAGCTTCGCCCTTTCTTTGGGCGTGGCGTTCAATAGCTTCAGGCTCCGCCGACACCCTCGACGTATTCGGGCCTGGTGCTCGCGGCGGTGAGTTTGGCCTAAGCCCTCGAGTTTCTCTGTGACTGCAAAAAGTGTTCAACCTCGACCACGATGAACAGGGCAGTGGCAGTAATAACAGTGCGGCCCTCTGCATCCTCCATCGTGGACTTGAGGTCCAATTTCCGGCCATCGCGAGACCGAACTGCAGCGCGCAGGATGTACGGGGTGTCGAGTAGTGCTGGCGCAAGATACTCGAGCTCGAGACGGCGCGTCACGGCGAGCTCGCCGACCGAATACAGCAAGAAGCCGAAGAGGTCGTCAATCACGGTCGCTACCGCGCCGCCGTGTGCAATGCCCGGTGCCCCGACGTGGCGCTGGTCGAACTGGTGGTGTGCGACGACGCCGTCTCCGTCACGCCGTACCGAGAGGAAGTGACCATTCGGGTTCTCTGGTCCACAGCCAAGGCAGTTGGGGTGGTGGGGAGGAAGCTCGGAGGAACCGGATTCCATGCGCGTGAACGAGGCCACCCAGTTGTCGATATCGGTACCTATCGGCTCGCCGGCCTTGTCGCGAAATGTGTCCATGCCCAGACCTTCCTGTCGATGAAGTTGTACTGGGTGCGATACCTCGGCTTGTGGCGACGGAGATATCGCCGACACCCGCACGTCCGACCCGTGAGCCAACCTTTGACCGGGACGTCCAAGGGGCCCTGAGGCCCGATGCGGGTGGCCTGAGCAACTGGCTGTCGACGGCACGATAGTCAGGTCGACAAGGCCGACTGAGCCGGGACACCTTGTACTGTACGAACATACAGTAAGCGGTACCGACGTATAGTCTAGTTTGGGGTCCGTAGGCTCGACCGCAACTGAAGGGGAACCGCGTGAATCGTTCCGCTCCAGGCGCCGCGGGCCGGGATCTCACTGCCAAGGCGCGCATCCGCAACGCCGCACTGGATCTCTACGCCGCCAACGGCGAGGACGGCACTTCGTTGCGAACCGTGGCAACCGCGGCCGGAGTGACGGTGGGTCTCGTGGTCCATCACTACGGCACAAAGGACGGCCTTCGCGAGGCGGTCGAGCGACTGGTCGTAGAGCATTTCGCTACCGCACTTGCCTCGGTGCCCGTGGACATCCCAGGCGCCGACATCGCCCGGATCCGCAACGACGCGGTTGTCGACATGCTGGTCAGGCGTCCCGAGGTGGTGAACTACCTGCGCCGCGCGTTGCTAGTGGTCCGCATTTGAAGTGTTGTTACGGTTGGCTTTCGCGAGGACTTCCTCGGCGGTTTTCGTCCAGACGAACGGGTGTGAGCGGTTGTTCCAGCCGTCGATGAAGGCCCGAATCTTGGCGTTGAGGTCCTTGACGGATGTGAAGACCCCTCGGCGAATGGCCTGGCGTTCGACGATCCCGAACCAGACCTCCACCAGGTTCATCCACGAGGCGTGAGTCGGGGTGAAGTGCACCTTGAAGCGGGGATTGTCAGCCAGCCAGGCCTTGACGTTCGCGTGCTTGTGGGCGGCGTAATTGTCCATCACCAGGTGCAACTCGACCGGCTTTCCCTCGGCGTCAACGGCGTCGCGGTAGGCCCGCTCAATCTGCTTGAGGAACGCCAGGAACTCCTGGTTTCGGTGCCGTGGCTTGAGGGCGGCGGTGACCTGCCCGGTAGCGATATCCAGCGCCGCGAACAAGGTGGTGGTGCCGTGCCGGACGTAGTCGTGGCTGCGCCGCTCGATCAGTCCCGGCTGCATGGGCAAGATCGGCTGCGTCCGATCCAGCGCCTGGATCTGAGATTTCTCGTCCACGCACAGCACGATCGCGTTCTCCGGGGGCGCCAGGTACAGACCGCAGATGTCGGTGACCTTGCCGACCAGCTCGGGATCGGTAGAGAACCGGAACGACTCGGCCCGCCACGGCTTGATCCCATAGGCTCGCCACGCCGTGACCACCGTCGAGGCCGAGACCTTCAACCGCGCCGCCAGCAACCGCGACGACCAGTGGGTCACGCCCAAACTCTTCGGCGGCGGCATCAACGTCGCCGTCACGATCGCCGCGTGATCAATCGTGCGCGGCCGGCCAGAACGTTTCTCATCGACCAGGCCCGCGATGCCCTTGTCCTCATACCTGGATCGCCACAGATTCACCTTCGGACGCGACGCTCCAGCCAGCTCCGCGATCTCAGCATTGCGCCGACCCTCCGTGGCCAGCAACACGATCCGCGCCCGCTGCACCATCCCCGCCGACATCGACTGCGAACGGGTCATCCTCTCGAGCTCCTCGCGATCGCCGGGACGCAACATCAATGCCGGGGCAGGTCGATTCGCCATGCCCCATGATTTCACAAACCCAACCGTAAAACTACTTCACACGCGCGACACTAGGATGGCGAGCTGGAGATGTTCAACTCCAACATGCTGGTGGCCAAGGTCTCCGGCGATCTCTTCGGCGCGGGCTAGTAGCTGCTCGAACCGAGGTGTTCTTCTCATTCCTCAGTAACCTCGCTCTTCTCCCGGTGCGGGTCTCGGAAGATGGTGTCCATGTGGCCGCAGATTCAGCGGCTTTGGTTCCTATAACCTTCCTCGGTCATGGGGGCCACCTCCAAGTCAGGGCTGGCACCATAGCTGCGCGCGAGTGGAAGTCTCAAGGATCGCGGAGTGCTCCATCTGATGCAATTCGAGGCGCCAGGTGGAAGGTCTGCGTAT
>NZ_AOSR01000043.1:0-39927 GCF_000349585.1 Dietzia sp. UCD-THP | reverse complement strand
TCAGATGCGAAGAGCCGGTAATCGGGGTCGTGGAGTTGAGCGTAGACAAAGTAGAAGATGTCGTCTTTGTCGACCGGCCCGGCGAGCGCTTCGGCGTACACGGTCGCGATGTCGTCGGTGATGTTGTTCACCCGCCGATACCCAAACTCATCCACTATCCCGTGTTCGGCCAGGTCGAACCCGCCATCGGATGCCTCGGCGGGCACATACGTCCACCGAGGGAAGAACTGACCGCTGCTGGATCCCCAGAGGGCAAGGTCGACGACCCTGTCGGACATGAGCACACTGAATGGTTTGTCGCTGCCGGCACCTACCGCGTAAAAGCCGATGTTGTGGTGGTGCGGGGTGGGGAACATCGACGCGAGTTCGCCTCGTCGATGATTGAACATGGCGTCAAAGTACGCATATTGGCGACTGAACGGCCTATAGAGAGCATCAACGATTCGGTCCCGATCGAACTGCGCGCGCTCTCCTCGTGCAGCACGAGACTTGAGGCTTGAGGACCACTTGATGGTTGTTTCTTTGGCGTGCTCGGGGTGCGCGGCGAGAAAGGAGTTGACGGTCTTTTCGTTTGCCTTGGTCAATCCCTGCTTCTGTTTGTAAGTGGCGAAGTCGGCGGCGGCCTGGTTGTAGTTTGCGATGAGAGTTCGCATCTGATCTTCGAGTCGTTCGCGCGAGTAGTTGTACACCCATGGATCTCGAGTGGTTTCGAGACCTCGAGAGTATGTGTGAAAGTAGCGAACCGCAGAATCACCGGTTTTCTTGGTCCCGAGGACGGGCCAGGTGCCGTAAGTGTCGTCACGTTGGCCGATCCAGTCGCCATGGGCGTTGGGGGTCACGGTTTGCCAGTCGAGGTTCTCCAGGGTGGCGGTGTCAATGGTGGCAAGCTTCTCGTCGCGAGACAGGTAGTCGCCAATGTCGCGGTAGAAAATCTGGCAGGGGCCGGTGTGGGCGGGGTCTTTCACCCCGATCCAGATCGCGATGGTGTTGCGGCTACCGCCACCGAAGACTTTCCCACCTTCCTTCCGAGACACCTCGCCAGCGGTGCGTTGATTCCCACGGAGGTTGTACAGGTAGAGACGGCTGTAATCGGCAGTCATGGAAAGCCGGATGCCGTCGGCGGTGTTGCCGTCGATCCACCCCCCGTTGGCCACGAACGCGACGATGCCTTTGTTGCCGATGCGGTCAGTTGCCCAACGGAAGGCGCGCAAATACGAGTCGTACAGGCTGTTCTTGTTCGCGGCAGTGGAGAGTTTTGCGTAGGTGTCGGCGATCCGGTCGTCAATGGTGGGGTAGGACAGGTTGGCATTGAGGTCGTTGGCCGAGCCCTGACCGACGGAATATGGCGGGTTGCCGATGATGACGTTGATCGTGGTGTTGAGCTGGCGAGTGATGCGGTCGTTGTTCGCTGGGAATATCTGCAGGTCCAGTCCGTCGTCGGCTTCGGAGATCTGGAAAGTATCGGCCAGGACGATGCCGGGGAACGGCTCGTAGTCGTCAATGTGGGCGCCGGTCAGGGCGTGGTAGGTGGTCTCGATGTTCACCGCCGCGATGTAGTACGCGAGCAGCATCAGCTCATTGGCATGCAGCTCGCTGGCGTACTTGCGGGCGAGGTCGTCGGGGTGAATGAGTCCGGACTGAAGGAGGCGGGTCATGAAGGTGCCTGTACCGGTAAACCCGTCGAGAATGTGCACGCCTTCGTCGGTCAGGCCACGGCCGAAGGCTTCGCGGGACGCGTGGTCGGCGGCCCGCAGGATGAAGTCGACGATCTGTACTGGGGTGTAGACAATGCCAAGAGCGTCGGCTTGTTTGGCGAAGCCGAGCTTGAAGAATCGCTCGTAAAGTTCGGCGATGACCTGCTGCTTGCCCTCGGCAGAGGACACTTCGGAGGCGCGCACGCGGACGGAGGCGTAGAACTTTTCGAGCGAGTTGGTTTCTGAATCCAGGCCGCTGCCGGACAGTGCATCGACCATGGTCTGCATGACGCGGGAGACGGGGTTGTGGGCGGCGAAGTCGTGGCCTTCGAAGAGGGCGTCGAAGACGGGTTTGGTAATTAGGTGCTGGGCCAGCATCGACACGGCGTCTTCGCGGCCGATGGAATCATTGAGGTTGTCTTTGAGTCCTTGGACGAATTCGTCGAACCGATGGGTTAGAGCCGGGTCGGCGGCGTCGAGGATGGCGTTGATTCTGGCGATGAGCCGGGCGGAGATGTCGGAGACGTCTGAGGCCCAGTCCTCCCAGTAGGTGCGGGTGCCGACCTTGTCGACGATGCGGGTGTAGATGGCTTCCTGCCATTCGGACAGGGAGAACAGCGCCATCTGCGTCGCGGCGGCTTTGTCGTCGTCCTTCTTCTTCTCTGCCTCTGGTGACTCGTCACCCTCGAGGTAATCGCTAGGAGCGGACACGTTTCCAGCGAGGAGTTGGGAGGTGCCCTTGCCGAGCTCCTTGTCGGCGTTGCTGGTGTTGAGGGCAATGGAGTTGACCATCGCGTTGAAACGTTCGTCGTGGGCGCGCAGAGCGTTGAGGACCTGCCACACGGTCTTGAACCGTTTGTTGTCTGCCAATGCCTGGGAGGGTGGGGTGTCTGCGGGGACGGCGACGGGAAGGATGATGTAGCCGTAGTCCTTGCCGGCGGACTTGCGCATCACGCGGCCAACGGACTGGACGACGTCGACCACCGAGTTGCGCGGATGCAGGAACAGCACCGCATCCAACGCGGGGACGTCGACGCCTTCGGAGAGACAGCGGGCGTTGGTCAGGATGCGACACTCGTCGTCGGCGACGGGCGCTTTGAGCCAGGACAGCTCCTCATTGCGGCGCATCGCGTTGTAGGTGCCGTCGACGTGGTGGACGTGACAGCTCAGATTGCGGTTCGTCTCCAGGATCTCGCGACCGTCGTCCTCGGCGTCGTCGAGCAAGTCCTGGTAGGCGTCCACGACGGCGGGGAACATCGCTTCGATCTGTTTCGACGAGGCGATGTCTTTTGCGAACGCGACGGCCCGCTTCATCGGCTGCGCACCGGGCGGAAAGGAATCTCCCGAGGCGGTGGCGCCGGCACGTTTGGCCAGGCCATTCCAGCAGCCCACGATCTTTGAGGCGTCGTCCAGGGAGAGTTCCCCGTCGACGGCGAACTGATCCTGCATCCGTGGTGCCATCACCGATTCGTCCACGGTCAGCACGAGCACTTTGTAGTCGGTGAGCAGACCCTTGTCGACCGCCTCTCCGAATCCGAGACGGTGGAACTCGGGGCCGAAGATCTCGAGGTCGTCCATGGAGGAGATCTCCGCAGAGTGCTCCTCGGCCTTGGCTTTGGTGGTGTCGTCGAACAGTCGCGGTGTCGCCGTCATGTAGAGCCTGCGGTGGGCTCTGAGGAAGTCTGCGTCGTGGACTCGGGTGAAGTTCGACGGGTCGTCGCCGGCAAGGGTGACGCCGGTCGTGCGGTGCGCTTCGTCGCAAATCACCAGATCGAATGGATCGACCCCGTGCTCGGACTGTGCAGCCGCGACGGCTGGGAGGGACTGGTAGGTGGTGAAGACGACGGTCAATCCGGCGGCGCGTTTGCCTTTACCCATCCTTTCGGCCAGTACAGCAGGGTCGGTGGTCACTGGGATGGCCACGTCCTCGGTGGCGTAGTCCTCCGCAGCGCGGGAGACCTTGTTGTCTGAGCAGACGGCGAACGAGCGCATGTCGAGCTGGCACTGGGCTGACCACTCCCGCAGTGTCTGTGACAGCAGTGAGATCGACGGGACCGCGAAAAGTATCCTGGCTCGGCCTCCATTGCCGGCTGCGGTGCGCTCAGCGATTTTCAGGGCCGTGAAGGTCTTGCCAGTACCGCAGGCCATGACGAGCTTGCCTCGGTCGTTGCCCTCGTCGAAGCCGGTGAACACCTTGTCCACCGCCGTCTGCTGGTGCGGTCGAAGCTCATGCGGCGTTGACGGGGACAAGTCGATCGAGAGCTCACCCTTGGGCCAGGCGATGTCCCAATCGATCGGGGCGGCCTCGAGATGCTCGGTCCCGATCCGCTGCACCGACACCTGCAGCCCCTCGAGTGCTGCAAGTGCGTTCTTGCCCCACTTGTTAGTCGTGGAGATGATGATCCGCCGCGTGAACGGTGCCTTGCCCGACTCTGCCAAGAATGAGTCGATGTTCGCCTTGGACAGGTGGTGGTCCGGTGCGTAGAACTTGCACTGGATGGCGGCGTACTCATGTGTGTCACGCACGCGGGCGACCAGGTCGATTCCCATGTCTGCCTTGCCATCTCGTCCGGGCCAATCCATCCAGCGCCACACCGCGTCATATTCGCGTGACAGGGTCGGATCGAGTTCGAAGTAGCGCACCATCAGTTGCTCGAACTTCGTCCCCATCTCGACCGTATTCGGAGCTTGGCGGAACGCGTCGATGACCTGAGCAAACGATGACATGGCCAACATTGTGGCCTAGTGCAGCGGCGAGCGTCCGCGGACACGCAACGCCTGTTGATGGACAGCATTGCGCAATGCTGTGAAACCTTGACCAGTACGCGGTGATGTGGTTGCCTCAAGAGCATCGGAGTACGCAGCCAGAAGGGGCCCCGACACTACGGAAGGAGGTCGACCGAGCCACTAGCAGTGGCACCGTGAGTCGATCTCGGTCGGGCACGGCGGTTATTCCGATATGTCGAGCCTTCCTACGGCCAGACTTGGCGCCCCTCGGCGCATCGCCAGGACAGTTGACGACCACACCGCCGTCAGTGTCCATCTCTCCATACCCGGTTGGGTAGCGCGCGAGCTGTACAGCGCCGCGCGCCGAGACCACCGGGCTCTGTCTTCCGTCGCGTCGCTGGCGCTTGCGGAGTACCTCGGTATCTCGGAACCCCCGGAGCGGCCAGACGGGCCCTAGCCGAATCGCGTCGGGGCGCGCATCGAAATTCCTCAGCACACCAAGTCGCTAACTGGTCTGTGCCAGCGAGTTGGCTTGGTGACACCTGCAGCGAAATCGCCACGAGCCGGGCGGCAACCCGGCTCGTGATCACGCGAAGCGCTCAGGCTTCACTCTCATCTTTTCTCCTGAAGGAGTCCCCGTCATAATGACGCATTCCCAGACGCCGGTCAATGGCGACCAGAATCTCGACAGCGCAACGCTCCGCGCGAAGACCTTGAGAATCACCTCTCTCGAGGGTGTGATCGCTCAGCTGCATCAAAGCGATCGATCTGTCCGTGAGGTGAACTTGGCAGAAGTGACCTGGCATGACGTCGCTGATGCGCGTCCAGCCCGCACTTTTCGCGCCTACAAGGGCCGCAAGCACTACGACGGGCTGTGGTGGTCATCAACCACGCGGTCCCTCGTCGGATTTGAATCACTGCACGAGCGGGCATTCCTCCTCACGGCAGATTCAGACCCCGAGGTCGTGCACATTTCTTCCCAACCCATGGCGCTGACAGGCCCGGATCTGGTCAGCGAACGTGAACGCGTCCGGATTCCGGACTATCTGCTGGCCTACGCCGACGGGTCGGTCGAGTTGGTCGATGTGTCCACCCCGAAAAGGGCGATGACGGACCGTGTCCAAGAGGCGACCGGCTGGCTGCGGCATGTCTGCCTCTTGCGCGGCTGGCGCTACCGACTATGGACGGGTGATGACCCGGTGCAGCTACGCACGCTTCGTCATGCGGCTGGCTACCGCAACCCACGGCTCGTGGCGCCCGAGGACTTGGACATCGTTCTGGAATCAATCCCCGCGTATGGAGTATCGATCCGCCAGTTGCTCAGCGACCTCCCGCCCCAGGTGGATCGACCTCGTATCATCCCCGCCGCACTTCATTTGGCGTGGCATGGACATATCAGCCTGGACTGGTCCACGAAGCTTCGCCTGGACACCGTGCTTCACGCACGTGGCGCCGATGCGGATGAGGCGGTGGCCTGATGAGCACCACGTGGGTACCTGCAGTGAATATGACGGTAAAAGTCCGCGGGGAGCTGGTGACGATCGTGGAGATTACCGGCACCGACATAGTTCTGCGGACAGTCGTCTCCAACAGGATGTCAACGATCGGGATCGTCGAGTTCCTCACGGTTGTCGAGCAAGTCCACCCAGTGCAGCAAAGCTCGATGGTGACGGGTCTGGATCTACTCACCGCCAACGAGCGAACCAAGCTCGAGACGCTAGTACGTGAGTTGTCGTGGATTATCGATCCGCTCGACGATACGAGCGCCCCCGCCTCACTTGAAGAACGTGTCGAGGCGATCGCATCTGCCCGAGGAAAATCCACGCGGACGGTATACCGACTGCTGAAGACTTACCGCGAAAAAGGGACCGATGGCCTCGTTTCCGGCAACCTCAAGCGGCGGCGCCTCATCCGAACCGATCAACGATGGAGCGAGATTGCCCGCGAGGTCCTTGCCAACCACGTGCGAGACACCACACGAAGCCGCAAACTGCTGCTCGAGGAGATCAATGAGCTGTTTCTCTGGGAGCTCGGTGACTCAGCCGAACTGCCCAGTCAGCGGTCCCAGTATCGAAGGCTTGAGGAATGCGCGAAGGGCGCAGCAACCTTTGCTGGCACCAAACGACGTGAGTCGGTGGCCAACTCCCCAAAGACCGAACATGGGCGATTGGACATCACCCGGCCAGGGCAATTGGTGGTGCTGGACTCGCACCGGGTGGACATTCTCGTCGTGATGCCAGGGTCCAGGTTGCACAAAGACCTCGTCACGCGGGTCGAAATCTCGGTTGCGCAGGACTACTACACCCGAGCAATCGTCGGAGTTCAGGTAAGCCCGGCCACCGATCGTGTCGACGTGGGTCACGTCATCATGCAGGCATGTACCCCGATGCCTGCACCCGAAGGCACCCCGATCGAGTCATCATGGCGATTCCACGGAATCCCACAGCAAATCTCGGTGCCACAGGGGCAGGTGTGGGGCATGCCGTACGTGGGCCCCGAGGCGATCCTCACCGATCGAGGAAAGCCGTACGTCTCTGAGCACGTGGTGTCGGTGTGCGAGGGCCTAGGCATCTCTGTGTACGCAGCTCAGCCGTACAAACCGACCGATAAGGCAACGCTGGAGCGATTCTTCCGCACCGCCAACGACAGCCTGTTCTCACGTCTGCCCGGTTATGTCGGCAGTGACCCAACCCAGCGCGGACTGGACGTCGACAAGGAACAGCTACTGACTATTGACCAACTCGATATAGTCCTGCGCCGATGGGTGTGCGAGGTGTACCACCACAACGCGCAGAGCCGACTGACCTTCCCCGGGCTGCATCAGCGGGAGATGTCACCGGCAGAAATGTATTCCGCATCGATTGCCGTGCATGGGCTGCCGCAGTTGCTGGTCAGGCCCGACGACTGGTTCAAGTTCCTGCCCAAGGTCGCCAGAACGATTCAGCACTACGGAGTGCAGCACGACCACCGCATCTACGACGGCCCAGCTCTGGACGCCTACCGTCATCGCCGGTCGACAGAGCCCCGTGTCAACCGGGCGGAGAAGTTCCGTTTCGCTGTTGACCCGCAGGACATCCGCAAAATCTACTTCCAAGATCCCGAGACCAATGAGATCCACATATTGTGGTGGACGGAAGCACATGGTCTCGACGCACCGTTCAGCGACGCCACGATGCAGATGGTCCGCACCATCGGAGCCGAGGACCTGCCCGATCGATGGCACCACGAACGGGAATTCGTCGACGCAGCACTGAAAGCGATGGGCAAGGACCGCAAGCTGCGCTCGCGCATTTACGAAGACGATTCCCGGTTGCCCAGCGTGCTGGACAAGCTCGCTGCCGCCGATCGCGCGTGGGCCGAAGCGAAACCGGACGATCAGCGGCCAGCATTTGAGGACGCGTTCGAAGACGATCTCGATGATCCGGACGCAGATTTCGACGATGTCGTACTTCTGGCGATCTCCGAAGACAGCGATGAGTCGGATGATGACTGGACGGGACTTGGGCTATGACTACTGAGATCTCGCGCAGAAGTTGGCAGGGGTGGCAAGCCTTCTGCGACACACCGTATCTGCAACGGCCGGACATCAAGACGGCCCCAGAACTCGCGGATATGGAGGAGGACGCGCTGGCGGAGTATCAAGAGTCGCGGATCCGCTACCACACGTTCATGACGCCGGTGGAGACCGCATTTCTTATAGAAATCCGCCAGGTAGTTCAGTTGGTTCGAGCGACGAATCCGGTCGGTGGGTACGCAGCACGCAACGCGGTCGTCATTGACGGTGCGCCGACGGTCGGCAAGACAACGGCGATCAACCACGTGGCTCGAGCTGTGGACCGGCGCTCCCGCCGCCTCAACGGTGACAGAACCGCCACTGGCTCGCACCGCATACCGACCGCCCGGATCGGCTTGAGCGGAAGTCCCTCGATCAAAGCGTTCTCGCGGTCGATTGCGACGTTCCTCGGGGTCCCCGAGGGGCTGAATCTCACCACTGAGAGGTGGACAGCGGCCGCGATGGGGGCACTAGAGAAGGCTGAAACAGAACTGCTGATAGTTGATGACCTGCATTGCCTCAACGCCGGTAGCCGCGATGGGCAGGCCTTGACTGACCATCTCAAGCGGATACTTGACGACTTCGCCGGCACTTGTGTGTACGCCGGCGTCGACTTGGCCGACAAGGGTCTCTACGACACCAGCGGCAGGAGAACCCGCGGCCGGATCGACCAGACCGCCCGGCGGTGGACCCTGGTTCGCGGTGACCGGATCTCCCTCTCCGATAAGGAGGGACAAAAAGAGTGGAAGAGTCTGGTCGCGACGTTGGAGTCTCAACTCGCGCTGTGCAATCACGAGTACGGCTACTTGGCTAGTAATGCTGACCTGCTTTATGAATGCACCACCGGCAGCGTGGGTTCGCTGACTGAGTTACTCAAACGCGCCGCCGCCATTGCGATCGTCAGCGGTGCAGAGCGGATTGATGAAGGCGTGATCAATCAGACCCCACTTGACATCGGAGCCGTCGCAGCACGCAGAGCCGCTGCCGGAGAACAACGCGCCCGGAAGGGCAAGGCAGCAAAGGGGAAACGTCGTGGAGCATGAGTTCCCCAGAGCACCCCTGGCTGTCACGCGCACGATGCGACCTGGCCAGGACCTGCAGAGCTTCCTTGAGTTAGTCGCTGGCGACAACTCCCTTTCGGTCAGCGAGTTGCTTCGCGCGTACGGAGAGAAGGCGCCTCAGGGGCCATACGACCTGCTGTCGGGCCCCGAAATCGACTGGGCCAGGATCGGGCACGCTCTAAGCATCGGCGCAGAGTCGCTGCGGTCGGCCACCTTCCGGAGCATCCCCTCTGAGGCTGCGATCGCCGAGAGTTGGATCAACCCCGAGGCCTACCAACGGCAGGGGCATCGGCGAGACCAGCGTCTACGGCGCTCCGGAGCCCGGTACTGCCCAGCCTGTCTAGTTGGCCGAGACGGCGCGTGGAAGCTGCGTTGGTATCTGCCAACGGCCGTGGCGTGCACGAAACACCTGGTGCTTCTGGTCGACGCCTGCCCGGAGTGCGGGCGAGTACCGCACTCCGGGGAGAGGCGTCTGACTGCAGTGCCAGCTGATGCGAATCGCTGTCAGCACCCGAAGGTACTCAGCGAGGATGCGAAACGCCCCGGCCGTCCGGCGCGGTGCGGGACAGATCTGACCAGCGCAGCGGCGCGCGGTCTCGACCACGGGCACCCGGTCATAGCCGCTCAACGGATGGTCGACCACGTCCTCACCGCGCTGGTGTCCGGTGAACAGCTCACGGCCTGTGGTCTTTCGGTTCCAGCGACGGTGGTTCTCAATGCGCTCGTGCGCATCGTGAACTGGCTATCGATGTGGCAAGTGGACCTCGCAGACGCTGTAGCCGCCCATCTCACACCCGGGCGCAGAATCAGCGCGGGTACGGGATACCGGCTTTCCGAACACGCCGCTGGTCCGGGACCGATATTTGCCGCACATCTCAGTGCGGCTCAGTACGGGGTGCAGTTGGCTGCTGCAGCCGACATCCTCAGTGCGCCCCATCTCGAGGCCGCGGCTCAAGCCCTGGAGCGCTACGAGGACCTCAAGCATTCGCCGCCGGCCCACGGCGCACCATTCACCAGGGCCTTCATCCGCCAGCAGGATCGCTCAGACAGTGCACTGGCCACCGCAATCACGCTCACGCGAGACCGCGACACGATGAAGGTCGCCGATCGGCTGTCCAACCGCATGTACAGCCTGGTGCCGCGCAAGCCGAGACGTCTTGGCGCTCCCGTCGCCTGGCCCGCCGCAGAGTCATCCTTGCGAAATCTGGAGCCAAAGCATCTGCCTCAATCACTCTGGTCTTCAATTACGGTGACCCTGCCGCGTCTGGCGCAGAAGGACACTGGGGCCCAAGCGGTCAGCAGTTCGTTGATCTTGGCGCGCATGGGCACGCACACCAGATGGTTTGAGCTCGCGGCACAATTCCAGTTGTCGTCTTCGAGCGCTCGAACCGTCAGCGCCCACCTGCAACGTTTGGCCGAGGACGATCTGCTTGACCACACTCTGACTCTGCTGGATCAATACTGGGACGTGCTCGCATGCTCGCCTCCGCCGATCGACTATGACCAGCGGAGATGGGTCTTTCGGCGACCGCCAGCGCTCGACGCTGACCTCGACCGGGAGCTCACCCAACTGGGCGTAGCGACGACGGAGACGACGCGGCAGTTCGTGTCCGTACGGCTGTGGGAAACACTGACCGGAAGCGATGCGCGCTTCACGGCTTTGGGGCCACTTCTGGCGCCGGGTCGCAAGCGGACAGAGTATCGGGCGTTTCACAACAGGTTCGGGGCGCCACTACGGCACGCGATCGAGTCCGCGGCTACTAGAGCACTCGAGACTGCGGGAATCGACGAGCCCGCCCAGTGGGAGCCATCCATTGACGGGCGGCCATCGCGGCACCGTGCCGTGCCGCACGAGCCATCTGACGAACGAGTCGATCCCCATCATCGCGATCTTCATCAAGCACCTGACTCGAATTCGCTTGTCACCTGGTACCTGGAGAAGGGACGGATCGAAGAGCCGTTGGCATTCGGGAGGTTCGTGAACTTCGTTCAGCGCTGGCATCGCAGCTTCATCGACCCTGCTACCGGGGTCGTGCCTCCCGGAGCGAGTCAGCCGTCTAGCTACGACAGGGACGACGGCCACCTTCTCATCCAGAGCATCACGCCGTACAGGCCACTCGAACAGATGTGGGTGCAAGACGGTGCCGAAGACTTCCCGGCTGACGCCATAGCGGATGCCGCGGCAGTCTTCGACGAGGCTCTACACGCCGACTTCATGCTCTTCGGCCAACTGGTGGAGAACGCAGTCAACGGTCTTCCGAGCACTTCTACAGGTCAGCGCAGACGCCTCGAGCCGTACCGGGTAGCTCGCTAGCGAAAGGCTCGGCGCTGGCCGGCAGCACGAACACCGGCCAGCGCCGAGCCCCCAACAGCGCGGGCAGCTCACGACTCCCAAGGCGATAGCCGTCCACTTGTCGACATCGCCGGTATCTGGCCCGAAGACGGCACCGTACGCCAGATTGACCTGCTCGGTACGAACCTCGATGTTGTTGTCTGCGTGGTCGTAGATCGTCAAATTCGCCCGGGTGGTGCTGTCGGGGTCGCGAGTGACTTCGACTTGATAGCGGTCGTCGAGTCGGGACCACCACACGACCCAATCGCCGTCGGTGCGCTCGGCGCTGTCCCAGTCCATGACCGGTCCGACAGGCGCAATGCGGATCGGCTGGGGCAGGCCGGCGACGGCATCGTTGAGCTGATCAACCTCGCTTTGCCGGCGGCATGTGCAAGTTCCAACGGCATCGCTCGAAGGCGGTGCCTACAAGGTCGGTGACGGGCACTATGGGCACGTGGAAGACATAACGAACGCAGAGGGCTTCGCGAGTGAGCCGATTTCGCCCCGCGAGGAACTGGCTGAGTTCATCGCCAGCCAGGAGACCCGAATCGGCGACGTTTACAACCTCTCTGCGGAAGGTCTTGACGCCCGAGGTATCGCCGACCGACTGAACGTAGACACGCCAGGATTCGTTTACCAGTACCAGGCGATGATCGCTGCGGCTCTGGACGGCAAGACGCCGGCGGGGCCTTCGATGCTGAAGGCTGTCGCGTCTGCGCTCAACGGGCTGTTAAAGAGGGCGAGAGGAGTGCTCTCGCCCGAAGCGTTGGAACTGCTGACCAGCAACCGTGCCAGAGTCGCATTGGCGATAGAGGAACTAGACCCCGCTGAGGAAGCAAAAGCCGAGGTCGAAGACGAGGAGCGGGAAGAGGGGCAACTCGACGAGCTGGCAGGCATCACGGGTATCTACGCGTTTTCCTACGGCTGGTACCTCGATAACCCGCTCAGCGATGATAACGATCGCACTCTGATCAAAGTCGGTCGAGCCCTGGATGTGGCCCAGCGAATTCAGACGCATCGGTCAGGGGCCCGGACCCATATCCCCGAACCGCTCGTGACTGTGCGGGTATTTGCAACGGGCGAGCGCGATGTAGAGAAGGTCGAGCGTGCGTTTCAGCGGCTGCTCAAGTCAGCGGGGCACACCAATCCGCGGCGGGATCCCAGTCGCAGGAACCGCAAGAACGAAGTTGGGGAAGAGTGGTACCTCACCAATCGCGAGTTCCTGGACGCTGGCCTGCTGCGGTGATCTCGGACGGTGGACCCTCCTAAAGTGAGGGACCTACCGAAATGAGACCCAGCAGTGAGTGCATCACGCAGGCGGTTCAGCCAGGAGTTCAAGGATGAGCTGTGCCAGGAGGTCATCACGACCTCGAAGACGATCAAGGACGTCGCGGTGGCCTACGGCGTGGGCCCCGAGACATTGCGGAACTGGTTGAACAAGTACCGCGAGACCCACGGCGGCACGGAGACCGAGGTGACGCTCGATGAGCGGGCGCGACTCAAGGAGCTGGAGCGGGAGAACTCCGAGCTTCGCGCTGAGACGGCGTTCCTGAAAAAAGCAGCGGCTTACTTCGCGCGGGAGCAGCGACCGTGAGCCGATACGAGTACATCGACTCCTGCAGGAACGACCCGTCCGAGACCAACCCGCTCTACAAGATGTGCGCCTGGCTGGCCGTGTCGACCTCTGGGTTCTACAACTGGCTCTCGCGCCCGACCTCGGCCACCGCGGCCCGCAGACAGGCGCTGACGGCCAGGGTGAGGCACTTCTTCGCCGCCACCGACGGCACGTACGGGTATCGGCGGATCCACGCCGACCTGGTCGACGAGGGCACCGAGTGCTCACCGGAGTTGGTGCGTCAGATCATGCGCTCCGAAGGCCTGGTGGCCTGCCAGCCGAGGCCATTTCGGGTCACCACTGAAGCTGACGACGCTGCTGCAGCCGACATGCCTGACCTGGTGGAACGCGACTTCACCGCCGATCGCGCCGGCGTAAAGTTCGTCGGAGATATTACGTACATCCACACGTGGCAGGGGTTCGTCTACCTGGCGACGGTGATCGACTGCTACTCCAAGAAGGTCGTGGGCTGGTCGATCGCCGATCACATGCGCACCGAGCTCGTTGAGACGGCGCTGAAGAACGCTGCCGCGACGACGGTGATCGAGCCGCGGGCGATCTTCCATTCCGACCGCGGCAGCGTCTATACCTCAGGCGACTACCGCAAGCTGGTCACGGACCTGGGGATGCGTTCCTCGATGGGCAGAACGGGCGTGTGCTGGGACAACGCGATGGCAGAGTCGTTCTTCTCCGCGCTCAAGAACGAACGCGTCCACCGCACCGTCTACGCCACGAAGCGGCAGGCCAGGCGCGACGTCATCAGCTACATCGAGGGGTTCTACAACACCCGACGACGCCATTCAGCGCTCGGCTACAAGCGCCCGAACGAGGTGCACTACGCTGGCCTCCAGCCGGCAACGGCAGCGTAGAGAAACCATCAACTCCGCTGTCCGAAATCAACGCGGCAGGTCACGCCATCGCCGCGGCGCTAGAGCTGAGAACGATCTACGTGGCGTGATGGGTGCAGGTTAGTCCAGTGCCGATTCGAACATATTGGCCGGAGCCGAATGTGGCGTTGGGTTCCGTGCGTCTTCGCTGCGGCCTCCGCAGGCTCCCGACGCCTCAAACTTAGGCGGCGCGGACATGGGTGCCAGTCCCACTTCTTTGATCGGACCCCTCCGACAGGTCCATGGAGGTTCAATCCGGAGACTGGAGATGGCCAGCCCCCTGGGCAGATCCCATGGCCATCACCGGGCAGATCTGGTGACCGTCACCGGGTAGAACGCAAAGGTCCTTGACAGTCATAATCCGGGGCATTAATTGCACCCCGCGGGTTCCTATCGGGGCTACTGGCCGTTCCTCGCGTGGTGGTTCGGCGGTTTCTGTCGGTGTGCCCACGTAGGGTTCGCCAGATGTACAAGATTGAGTCGGAGTTTGTAGACGCCGCTTTGAGCACCTACACGACTCCAGCCGACGACGATGGTGGGCGCACTGGTAAGCGCGAGTGGAGTTGGGACTATTGCTTCAACTACTTCGGAGCGACCGATGACCCGACTGCTGAGATGGAGTTGAGTTGCCTCCAGCTCGGGTATTACCTCGCTAGCTGGGGGATGCTCCGGGGATCGTCATGGCTATTCAAGAACGCCCACTCGCGGCACTACGTCCAGACTATTGAGGCGATTGCTCGTCACACGCCCCTGGTGGCACACATCGACCTTGGCGACTACTCGGATGCTGAATCTCGGAACCGGATGGTCGCGGCATACAACGACATTCGGACAGCCCTAATCCCTGCCCGCCACCAGCACGCCACGGTAGTCACCAAGGTCATGCTGGGGGTCTGGGGAAACACCCCGGCCTTCGATACCTATCTCAAAAAGGGGCTTAGAAGAATCGTTCCCCCGGCAGACCAACGGAGCCTAAATAGTTTCACCGACCGATCGCTACAAACGCTCGGGCGGATCTACACGGAGAATCAAGAATTAATCGATCGAATCGCCGCCACTCGCGAGACGGTTGCCTTTTCTCCGGAAGGGCCAGCCTCGCGCCCCTATACGCGGGCCAGAGTGCTCGACATCGCGGGCTTCGCTCTAGGGCAGTAACTTCTTGGAATTTAAAGTGCCGCATGTGGTCAGTGGGTCGGATCCTTTCAAGTTGCTGATGACAGCCGGCTGACAATTTACTGGGTGCCTGCCCGTCCACTGACACAGCCTCGGAGAACCGACCTGTAGTCGGGCTGCCAGCGTGGGATGCCGGGAGACCATGCGGAAGCTTGAGTAGCGCGTGCCGCAGTGCGGTCCTGGGTGGCATGCCGGAGCAGGTCCCGGACCGCTATACGTCCGTAGATCCGATCCAGAACATCGACACGAACCTCCCCGTGGTGGCCGTCCACGGCACCGCGGACACGATGGTGGCGCCCGCGAACTCGGAGCGGTACATCGCCGCGGTGACGGAGGCCGGAGGGATCGGTGGGCTGACATTGGCCGACGGCGAGGACCACGTCTCGGTGGTGAGCAGCGATTCGCCCTGGTATCCCCGCATCCTCGACATCATCACCGAGACGTCAGGCAAAACGGTCGACGAACTCCGCGAGATCCACTCCGGCTAAGCCGAGACGGCACGGGCATCCCGGCACGTTCGGCGGTCACCGAGGGTGCATCATTCCGCCCGCTCAGGCGACCCGGCCCAGCCGGGCCAGGACCTGCTCGAGACGCCCGGCGCCGGAGGGAGCGGTGACGCCCGGGCGGCAGATCCCGTCCATGTAGAGCGCGTCGCCGAAGCTGTCCGCGCCCTGCTCCATCTCGTCGATCTCGGCGTCGGTCAGTCCCGCGTCGAGCCCGGTGGCGCGGGCGATGTCCCAGCGGTGGACGACCATGTCCCAGATGTAGAACTGCTCGAGCGCGGCGCCGACGGTGGTGGGGCCGAAGAATCCCTCGAAGGCGATCGCTGCCACGTCGGTGTCGTCGTTGTCGGTGTCGTCAAACTTCGCCTGGACGCGCCCGGCGTGGTCACGCCAGGCCCGCGCGGGGTCGTCGTGGACATTCGGTTCTTCTCCCAGGTCCACGCCGTGGGTGGCGAGGAAGTCGCGCTGGGTGTCGATGATGTGCCGCACGATGTCCCGCGCCGTCCACCCCTCGCAGGGTGACGACGACGACCACGACGCGGCGGGGACGGTCTCGATGAGGTCGGTCAGTGGCTCGCGGGCCGCGCCGTAGCGCTCTGCTGTGGTGTTCATGCCCGCAACGCTAGGGCCTGTGGCAGTGTCGGGGATTGATGAAATCCGACAGTGGGCAGGCCCCTGATCCGTCCCCCTCCGGCCGGCGGATGGACGCGATCGAGCGTGCTCACCTGAAGGAATCCGGTGACGCCTCGCACGCGATGTACCGGTACGCCCCGCCGCCGGAGTTCGCCGGCTTCCTCGAGCGGTTCTGGATCCCGGTGTGGTCGGTCCCGCGCGGCGAGGAGGCGCTCCAGAAGGTGCTGCAGTACCCGGTGTGTCTGATCGTCATCACGCCCGGGTACGCGCGCTTCTACGGCGTGGTGTCGGGACTGTCCACCACCACGCTGACCGGTGACGGGTGGGCGGTGGGCGTGATGCTCGCCCCGGCCGCCGGGTACCTGCTGGCGCGCGGTTCGGCTCCGGCTGGGCCCGGCGAACCGGGGCTGGGGCCCGCGGACTCGGTCTCCGACTTCACGGACCGGTTCGTCGACCTCACAGAGGTGCTGGGGGAGTCGGGCTCGGCCCTGACCGAACAGGTCCGGGCCGCGATGGACCCCGATCCACACACCGAGCGCAGTCACCTCGCGGCGATGGACGCCTACTCGTCGGTGCTGCGCGGATACCTCCCGGTGGACGCGGAGGGGGAGATCGTCAATCGGCTCGTCCGGTACGTCGAGACGGATCGCGAGGTGTTGCGCGTGGCCCAGCTGTGCGAGGAGTTCGGGATGAGCGAGCGCACGCTGCAGCGGCTGGTGCACCGGCGGCTCGGGTTGACTCCGAAGTGGCTGATCCAGCGGCGTCGGCTCCAGGAGGCCGCCGAGCTCCTGCGGACGGGCGAGGAGGGCGCGGCGGAGGTGGGGGCGATGCTCGGCTACGCGGACCAGGCGCACTTCATTCGCGACTTCTCCGCGGTGACCGGGATGACGCCGGGGCGGTTCGCCGCGGGGCACGGCGGCGACGGGCACGGCGGCGACGGGCACTGACCGGCCCGCCGCCGGAGCCGTTCCTCAGGCGC
Organism: Dietzia sp. UCD-THP; assembly: GCF_000349585.1. Classification (NCBI taxonomy): domain Bacteria; kingdom Bacillati; phylum Actinomycetota; class Actinomycetes; order Mycobacteriales; family Dietziaceae; genus Dietzia; species Dietzia sp. UCD-THP. The sequence continues at coordinate 22,770 of NZ_AOSR01000043.1, read as the reverse complement.
GGGTGCGGGTGCGGCGCGCGCCGGCGTAGGCCAGCGCGATGCCGACGAGCATCCAGCAGGCGAGCACGATCCAGGCGTGCGTGGCGCCGGCACCGTCGAAGTAGGCGACCGAGCGCAGCGCGGTGCCGCTCGCGCCGAGCGGGAGGTACTGGCCGATCGCGCCCCAGGGCTGCGGCAGGAAGAGCGGCCCGGTGGCCATGCCCGACAGCGGGTTGGAGATGAAGAGCATGAGCACGGCGCCCAGGCCGATCCCCGCCGGGCCGAGCAGGAGTCCCAGGCCCAGCACGACCAGTGAGATGGAGGCGATGCCGGCGGCGACCGTCAGTGAGGTGGCCAGGTAGTCCCCGTCGAGGGTGCCGAAGCCGAACTGGAGGATCGCCGTGGCGACGAACCCACCCAGGAGGGCGATCCCCAGCGCGGCGAGGACCCGCGCGGTGACCCGTCCCCGGTAGCCCAGCACGAGCGCCGCGGCCGAGGCCATCCCGCCGAAGATGAGGGGCAGGGCGAGGATCGTCAGGCTGGCGCCGGCGGCGTCCTTCTCCGACAACGGCGCCAGGTCCTCGTAGGTGACCTGCTGTCCGCCGGAGGCCATCTGGGTGCCGATGCCGCGGAGCATCTGCGCGTACGGGGCGCCCGCGCCCGAGGCGATCTGGATGGTGACGCCCTCCGGGCCGAGGGCGATCCCGCCGACGGCCTCGCGGTTCCGGATGGCGTCGGCGGCCGCCTCGGCGGAGTCGTAGGTGTGCGCCTCGATGGCGCCGGGCTGAGCCGTGCTCATCATGGTGGTGATCTGCTCGACCGCCGGGCCGGGACCGCTCACCGCTACCGGGAGGTCCTTGGGCCCGGAGTTCAGCGCGGGTGCGGCGAAGGCGAGCAGCATGAGGCAGATGACGACCGGGATGCCCAGCACGATCCCGATGAGCATTTTCGGGTTCCGCCGCTGGGCAGCGGCCTGGTCCGCGTCAGGACCGGGCGACGTGGCGACGTCGGAGGCCGGTGTGCCCGGGGCGGGCGAGTCGACGGGTGTGTTGTGTGTCGGGGAACCATTCATCTCGACCTCCGAGAGGTGCTAAACGGAGCCCTGTGCTCCGGATCAAACGGAGTGTAATACTCCGTTTCAGCGCGACGCAATATCGAGTCGCCTTGATCCGAGGAGGACAGAGTCATCCGTGCCGATGCCCGCGCCAACAGGGACGCGATCCTCGCGGCTGCACGCACCCTCTACGCGAGCGACTCCGTGGTGCCCTACAGTGCTGTCGCCGCCGAGGCGGGAGTCGGGATCGCCACGCTCTACCGTCACTTCCCCACGCCCGACGACCTGATCGAGGGACTCGCCCGGGACATCGCCGCACAGATCCGCGACATCTGCGCGCGCAGGCTCGAGGAGATGGGGACCGACCCGGCCGCGGGCTGGACCGGGTTCGCCGGGGACATCGCCGCGCTGCGACTGGGCATCCTGTTCCCGCACCTGTTCCGTGGTCTCAGCACTGACACGCTGCCCCGCTCGATCCACGACCTGCGGGAGGAGACCTTCGGCGCGATCGACACGGTCGTCGACGCGGCGCGGTCAGCCGGGCTGGTCCGCCACGACGCGAGCACCCTGCAGATCCACCTGGGGCTCAGTCTGCTCACCCGCCCGACCCCGGAGATCGTGGATCAACTGGTCCCGGGGCTCACCGACTGGCTCATCGACGTTTTTCTGCGGGGCCTGCGCCCCTGATCGCCGCGGGGCCGGAATGCCCGCCGTGCCCGCTGGACGCGCTGAACCCGCCGTGCCCCCTGCTGATCGTGAACCCGAAGGCCGGCGCCAGGATGTACATGAGGATCGAGTAGCTGCGCACACCGCGTCACGCTGGGCCCAGTAGACCAATGGTCCGCGCGAGTTGACTCAATTCAGCGTCCGGTAGTCCGCGAGGTCAGACACTGGGAGCGTGCCCTATCCGCCAGATACATCCGAGACGAGTCCAGGCGTCCGACCGAGCTGATGGCTGTCGGACCTGTCGGCTACGGTTCGAGGCAGTGGGAAAGAATCGTGGACCATCGTCATGGCCAACTGGCCGGGCAAACGACCAGCAAGCCGCTAAACACGGCCCTGCATTTCTCGGCTAAGGATTGATCATGCAACGTTCGCCAGATATTCCTCCTCCGTCTCGGTATATGGATCAAGAATTGCCTTCCATCCAGGAGGGGCAACGCCTGTACATTTGTTCGGGCTCGCCATGGGAAGAAGCGCTCGATGATTTTCTCAACCCCTCCGAGGGCGCCACATTTGACGGCTGGAGGATAGGGCGTGATTACCGCAAGGGCGACTGGATTCTCACCTACTTAGAGACCAAGCCGCAGGCGTTCCTTTGCTGGGAACAGGCAGATCACGACGCGACTCCAACCGATAAGAAAATTTGGGTAGACCCACGGATGTCGGTGACATTCTCCAACCTCGTGACCGTCGACGTGATGAAGCAACGGACCGGCCTGGAGATTCGAGCTGGGAAATACTTCGAGGGGCGCGACGCCGACCACATTTGGCAAGAGCTTATGTGGCAGCTTCGCGAACCCCGACCGTGGTACGACATCGCCGGAGCGCCGCCAAGGGTTTTGTACTAGACCTCTCAGCCGCCAGTCGCGCATCGTGCACTCACACATGAGAAGGTCATTAACGGTAGACGCGCACGGGTCGGTGTTCCTAAGTCCAGATCCATTGCGGCGGCAGTGACTGTCGGATTAACCAGTTGCGAAGAAGACTGCCGCATGAGAAGCGGGGCCTGTCGCAAGCGCTTTAGTTCAGGACCGCCGCTGGGTCTAGAGCGATCCCAGAAGTCCGGTCGGAATAACTATTGAGGTGGGCGGCGCTACGGTGCGACAGCGGACTCGGCCGGATCAATATGGCTCGCTGACTGGCCGCCTACATATCCTGCTGACACTCGAGTAGCTCGCAAGCGAATCCGAAATCGGGTTGCTTGTACGCGAATTTGAGGGGCGCGAGTAAGTTTGGGCAGGCAATAGTGCGTCCCGAGTCCTGTCAGACTTGTTCGATACAATTCCTGACAAGATCGGGCGGTCGCCCGCGCGATAGGTACCGGCGGAGTCTCTTATCCGGCCCTTCCGGATTTAGAGTGCGTAGCTGGGGTTCGCCGGTGATGCGGTGAGGCACAAGATGTAGGGGTCCTGGGGCGTGTGAAGATGCAAGTTCCTACACCAGCACTTCGCATCCCCAGGACCCGTCTTGAACGCTACCGCCAGCCTGCTTGCCGACACCATCTGCCGCACCGTCGAGCTCGGGGTGACCATCACTGACGCCGCCGTGGCCGACGAGCTCACGCACCTGTTCTGCGCCCCGGTCACACTCGACCCGATCTGCCCAGGGTGCGGGATGGCGGGCCGTTTGCGGGACCACGTCCAGCGGAAGGTCACGGATCTACCGATCGTCGGGCACCCGACCAGACTGCACGTGCGGGTACCGCGCTTCACCTGCGACAACATCGAATGCGAGACGCGGATTTTCCAGCAGCGGATGCCGGCGTTGGCTAAGCCGCGGGCCAAGACCACCCGCCGCTGCAGCCGCTGGATCCTGCAGCGCTTGGCGATCGACCGCACCAGCGTGTCCACCGTGGCCAAGGCCCTCGGGCTGGGATGGGACCTGGTCAATGACCTGGCGGTCTCGGAGGTTCGCACGATGGTCTATGAGCAGCCCGGACACTTCGATGGCGTCCGCGTTCTCGGGGTCGATGAGCACAAATGGAAGCACGTGCGCGGCGACGGCAGCAGTGCGTTCGTCACCGTGCTGGTCGACCTGACCCCAGTCGTGGACGGCACCGGCCCGTCCCGCCTGTTGGACGTGGTCCCGGGCCGTTCGGCGAAGGTGCTCACCGAGTGGCTGGACGCCCGTGACCAGGTGTTTCGGGATCGAGTCAAGGTTGTCACTATGGACGGGTTTGCCGGCTACCACTCTGCGGCCGCCAGCGGCGCGGTGCCCGCTGCCCGGACAGTGATGGATCCGTTCCACGTCGTGCACCTAGCCGCGGACAAGCTCACCGTGTGCCGCCAGCGGATCCAGCAGGCCACCACCGGCCACCGGGGACGGGCCGGTGACCCCCTGTACGGCATCCGCCGCACCCTGCGCACCCGCGCTGAGCTGCTGACCGACAAGCAGAAGGTCCGCCTGTTCAAGGCGTTCACCGCCAATGACGCGCACGCGGCGAGGCACCGCGAGATCCTCGCCTACTTCGACGTGGGTGCCTCCAACGGCCCCGTCGAGGCCATCAACGGACGCCTCGAGCACCTCCGTGGAATCGCCCTGGGCTTCCGCAACCTCAAGCACTACATCTTGCGGTCGCTCATCCACTCCGGACAGCTCCAGAACCGGATCAACGCACTCTAAATCCGGAAGGGCCAATTAAGGACGCGGCGTGCCACGACACTGTCAGCAGCGAGATTTCTGACAACTTAGAGACAATCCGCGACTGACAAACTCCTGACAACTCTCTGGTCGCGGACGGCACTGCTGACGAACCGCTCTGCAACCGACAACCGCTTGTCGGTTCTCCAACAATCTGTCAATTTCTCACTGGCGTGTCACACGATTCGCAGGAGTCTGTCACCTCGCCGATCGAGCGGGAGCGCTGGGCGGTTGAGTTGGCTCGCCGCGCAGGAAAAACTCGGCCGGCGGGATCGTAAGTGCAGTGGTGTGAAGTGAGCAGCTGAGCGTCATGGGCCTCAGGGCGACGGGCCTCTAAGTGAATCCGGATCCGGCTCGCCTAGTCTGTGACTCCGTTCAGTTCGTCGGCTATCCTCGCAATATTGGCCAAGACGAACTCGAAACGTTGATGCTCTAGTGCTTTTCTTCGCAGGATTGCCGGATTTATTCCTACGCGGAGTAGCAGTAGAAAACGCAATAGCCATGGGGTCGCCATGGACGCGATGGTCCAACGATTAATAACGGTAACCAGATCGTCGATAGATTCGGTCTCCACTAAGTGGTGAGCCAGATCGTTCCTGGCCTCCTTCAGTGTTCTTGGTAAGTCCGGGACTGGAAAGATTAACTCTGGAACTGCCGCGCTTACCTCGGCCACGATATCGTGAGCGCGGTCGAGGTAGCTCACCGAAGAGAAGTGGGATAGGCAGTCAGATATTGCCTTATCGACGGCTCCGACGTCCGCCCCAGCCGAACTTGTAGCCGCCTCCACGGCGGCTGATCGAGCTGCTTTCCGAATTCTTCTCTTTGCGGTCTTCGAGAGTGATGGGAATCTAGACTGTTCAAAAGGTAGCCGGCGATGAATCCCCTCGAGGAGGGTGGTCGCAACTAGCGCTTGGGCTTGCACCGCTCCTGTCGGCGGATCGGCGATTGCAGCACCTAAGTTGTCGAGTCTGGCGTTCAGGTCAATCCACCTGGCGATGCGATCTAGTGTGAGATCAGACGTGTTCAACATCGGGACGTCCCAGTCAGATGCCTGCCCGCGGAAACCGGGGCCGGCGGTGCGAAGCCAGGGACCATCGTGCGTCCTGAGCTCAACTTCCTGGATCGTCGGACGAAAGTCGAAGGCGAGTGTCATTAATGTGATGCACGCATTAGCGACGTATTGTTCCAAATCGCGAATATTGCGAGGCTTGGCACCCTCGTAGATTAACCAGACTCCGTCCTCGGCCGCTTCTGTGCGCAAAACCGAGAGATCTGCGGTCTGCGCCGATTCTCCAGGGCTGAGGTGATCGGTCCAGTATCGGTCCGAAACTCGGAAGCGCATTGCGCTGTATGCATGGTTTGCGTCAACATGTGCACCCAGTATGGCTACGCGTGCTCTGTACTTGGGCAAGATTGGGCCGGCGGCGTGATTCTGGGCCGACAAGAGGGTTAGAAGTTCTCCGGTATCCAGTTCGCCGTGGATTAAAACCGGCGCGAAGGACTTCACGGCTTTGTCGGCCTGCGTTGAATAGATAATTCGACTAGTGCCGTCGGTAGTTGTGACCTCAGTGGCTGAGGGGTCGTCGACAATTGGCGCCAGCAGTTCGAGCTCTGGTCTGCCCGCTGCCGTATGCCCGTAGTGGCCCCGTGATCGAGTGGGGCTGCTCGCTTGCCAGAAAATTCCGTTTGACTCGCCCATGGTGTTTGGCCTGGCGACCTTCAGCTCGCCTTGCTCAGCGTCCGATAGACGGCCGGCAAGAGCTCGCCGAGCAGTGCGCGGGCTAGGTCCTGGTTGTTGAGGATCTGGGCAGATAGGTCTGTCGAGGAGTCCATGGATCCGATGACCGCGTCGGTGAAGGCGACATCGATGTCGGGGCTTGCGCGGAACTGGGCGAGTGAGTTGTTCTGGGCCTGCGTCTTGAGGATCTGGCTCTCTTCGAGCCGGTCTTTGATGTGGGTGACCACGTTTCGGACGGAGGAGTCGGGGTGGTCGCCGGCGAACAGGTCGTTGATGCGGTTGATTACCTCGTCGAGGGCGACCATGTCGGGGTCGCGGACGGTGCCGGTGCCGGCCTCGCGTGCGGGCTCGAGCGGGGTGCCACCGGAGAGCTCACCGTCCCGGGTGGTCTGCCGGTGGTGGCCGAGATAGTCGATCGCCACCGCGGACAGGTCGATCGGGGTGTCCTTCTCCCCACTGCTCAACTGCGGGGCCAGGAGCTTGAGAAACAGCGCCAGCTTCTCCAACCAGGGGTTTTCGTAGTCAAACAGCTGGGAGAGGAACTCGTACTGCCGCACGTAGGTGCCGACGTCCTTGCGGAACATCTGCAGCTCGTCGATGTCCACGGCGTCTGAGGCCTCGACCGCGGACCGCATCCGAACCGTGAAGCGATCGGCAGCGGGAGCCACCCACTTCACCAACGCATTGTGGCCCTCACGGGCGAGGAAGGCATCGGCGAAGCCGTCGACCTCGGAGCGCTCATAAATGCCCGCGACGGACAACTTGCGTTCGGTGTCGTGAACGATGTTTGGGTCGGTGACGTCGGCCAGGGTGGTGGCCTCGTAGTAGGGGGCGAACGCGTCGACGATGTCGTCGACCTCGTTGGCGAAATCCAGCACGAAGGTCTGGTCCTTCAATGGCGGGAATGTCCGGTTGAGCCGCGACAGGGTCTGCACGGCCTGAACTCCGCCGAGCTTCTTGTCGACGTACATGGCGACGAGCTTGGGTTGGTCGAAACCGGTCTGGAACTTGTTGGCCACCAGCATCACCTGGAACTCGTCGGTGGCAAACGCGTCCCGCAGGTCGCGGCCCTTGAGTCCGGGGTTCATGTTGACCTCGGAGAACGGCTCGTCGGCACCGGACTCGGGGTCGGTGACCTCCCCAGAGAACGCCACCAGCGCGGCGACGTCGGTGTATCCGTTTTCGGCCACGTACTTGTCAAAGGCGAGTTTGTAGCGCACGGCAGCCTTGCGAGAACTGGTCACCACCATCGCCTTGGCTCGCCCATTCAGTCGCCAGGCGACGTTCTGGCGGAAATGCTCGACGATAATCTGCACCTTCTGCGAGATGTTCGTGGGGTGCAGCTTGACCCAGTTCATCACCGACTTCACTGCGGCGGACCGGTCCACCAGGTCGTCGTCGCCGCCCTCGGTAGTCACGGCGACGGTGCCTTCCCCGGTGTCGCTGGTGGCGTAGGTCTTGCCGTTGTGAGAGAGCCGGAACGCGGTCTTGTACGGGGTGTAGTTGCGCAGGACGTCCAGGATGAAGCCCTCGTCGATCGCCTGCTGCATCGAGTAAAGGTGGAACGGCTGCGGGGTGCCGTCGGGGCCAGGGCGGCCGAACAGTTCCAGCGTGGTGGCTTTGGGTGTAGCGGTGAAGGCGAAGAAGGAGATGTTTCCGGCCTCGGCGCGGGCTTTGGTCTCGGCGGCGAGCATGTCCTCCGCCGACACGGCCCCGCCTTGAGCCACTTCGTCGAGTTCGGACTGCGACAGGACCTGTTTGAGTTTGTTGGACGCCCCGCCGGCCTGGGAGGAGTGGGCTTCGTCGGCGATGATCGCAAAGCACCGACCTCGGAGGGTGGTGCGGTCGGAGATGGCGTCCAGGGCGTAGGGGAAGGTTTGGATGGTGACGACGACAATGTGGGTCCCCGACTCGAGAGCCTCGGCCAGTTCTGAGGATTTCGAGCCGGTCAGACCGTCGATGTGCGCCACGACGCCGGTGGTGCGGTTGATTTGGTGGATGGCCTCTTGCAGTTGTGCATCGAGCACGGTCCGGTCGGTGACCACAATGACGGAGGAGAAGACCTTGTCGTCGTCATCGTTGTAGAGCGACGACAGGCGCTGGGCGAGCCAGGAGATGGAGTTGGTCTTGCCCGAGCCGGCGGAGTGCTGGACGAGGTACTTATGACCGGGCCCTTCGGTGCGGGCGGCGGCAACGAGTCGGGTAACGGCGTCCCACTGGTGGTAGCGCGGGAACAGCAGGGTCTCTTTGCGGGTCTTCTTTCCGGTGTCCGGATCGCGCTTCTCGGTGATCTCCAGGTGCATGAAGCGGTCAAGGATTTCCAGCCAGGTGTCGCGCTGGAGGATGGTCTCCCACAGGTAGGCGGTGGCCGAGCCGTGCGGGTTGGGCGGGTTGCCGGCGTGGTGGCCGTTGCCGCGGTTGAAGGGCAGGAACACGGTGTCCTGGCCTGCGAGCCGGGTGGTCATGTGCACTTCGGTGTTGGAGACGGCGAAGTGCACCAGGGCGCGGGTGGCAAAGCCAAGCAGCGGCTCGCCCTTGGGCAGGCGGTCCTTCTTGTACTGCTCGACGGCGTGCTCCACCGACTGTGTGAAGTCGGTCTTGAGCTCGGCCGTGGCGACGGGGATTCCGTTGACGAAGAACACCAGGTCGATGGACTTCCTCGGGCTGGACTTGGAGTAGTGCACCTGCCGCATGACCCGCAGCCGGACGGCTTGATACTTGGCGGCGGTGGTGGCGTTGAGACCGGAGTTGGGCTTGAACTGGCACATCGCGAAGTTAGCGTTGAAGTCGGAGAACCCCCGCCGCAGCACCGAAAGGGAGCCACCGTCGGCCTTGAGGTCTGCCGAAAGTGCCTTGGACAGACGTTGCAGCAGCGCGGTCTTGGACTTCTCCTGTGCCGCGGACGAATCTGTGGGCTTAACGCGCTTGTCCCACTCGTCGGATTGGGTGTGCTGGAGCCACCAGAACACGTCTTCGGGAAACAGTGCGAGGTCGCGGTCGTACCCCTCGTCGTTCGGCGAGTACTCCCAGCCGTGCGCTGCCAGGTGGGCGCAGATCTCGTCTTCGAGCACGGATTCGTGATGCTGGGCCATGATTACACAGCCTCCCTCACGTCGATCTTCCCCGTCACGGCATTGGTGATCAATGCTGAGCGGTACTCGCGTAGCACATCGATCATCTCGGTCGACTTGTCGATGAGGGAGTCGACCGTGCTCGTCTTTACTTTAAGCGCCTCGACAATTTTTGTCTGTTCGTCAACTGGCGGCAGCGGGATTTGAATCGCAGCGGCGTCCGCTTGATATATCGTCTGGTGAGTCGACCCCATCATCAGGGAGTCAAAGTAGGGCTTCATGGCGCGGAAAACGAATGCTAAGAATTCTGGAACCAAGCTCGTCCCGCAAATCCAGTTCCAGAAGTCCTGGCTGGTTGCCATCGGAATCGGCATTATTCCGCTGAACCCAACCGATGCTGTCCGAGAGAGTATTACTGTCCCAGCGGGGAGCAATTCAGCGGCCGAGTTGGCGAGGCCGAGGGAACTAATTTTGCCCGCGGTCTCTCCGAGGTAGAGCTGGCGGCCACGGCGTAGCTGCCAAACGTCGGCCAGTGTGAACCATGGGATGTGCGTGTTTTCCCAGAACTCCGGTTCTTGACGGCTGGGTGTGTGCCCCGTCTTCATTGTGGCGTGATGGCGAAGCCGAGCGACTTCCCAGTGTGCGGGGACGTCACCCATCCACTGGATTCCGGACGGTTTGTCGGCCACGCCGGGTGTGAGTCCCTTGGTGACCGCGTGGGTGATCGTGGCAGCGCGATCCTCCCGCATGGTGGCGATGAGCTGGTCCTGCTTGTCGATCAGCGCATCGATCTTGGCGGTCTCGCGATTAAGAAAGTCTGCAATCGCTCTCTGCTCTATCTCAGACGGCACGGGAGTTTCGAATGACCGAATGTGCTCATCCGGCACGCGCTTTAGACCTCCCGCACCTGTCATCGATGCAATGCTCGCCTGACGAAAGTGGTCAGATCTGACCAGGTAGTAAAGAAAGCCAGGGTAAAGACCCGCGCTAGCCCTCAGGGTTGTCACCTCGGTGGATCCAAATCCGTGCCCATTCGGAAGTGTGTCGACCAGCGCTGCCTTCCCATTCTCGAAGCACGGAGTGACCTTCGCCATCAGCACATCGCCGTTCGCAAAGTAGGAGTACCCAGTCAGTAGCTCCCTGACTGGGCGTTCTCGGGTTGTGTCGAGCGAGCCATCTTCGCCGAGCGCCTCCATCGGAACGAACGGAACCAGACGGTCACTCTGAGCTCGAAGATCGGCAGGCGTCGCGGGGTTGACCTCAAGTAGGAAGCGGAGCTTCGTCGTTGCCCAGGTGCTTGAGGCTTGAACTGCGTGAGTTTCAGTCGGCGTGCTACTCGCGGTGGTCATGCCCCCACCTCCGAGAGCATGACCTGGATCTCTGTCACGAGCTGGCGGAGGTCCTTCTGGATTTCCTCTAGGGGGCGTGGCGGGGTGTAGCGGTAAAAGTGCCGCGTGAACGGGATCTCGTAACCGACGCGGGTCTTGTCGTGGTCGATCCACGCGTCCGGCACGTGGGGCAGGACTTCGCGGGCGAAGTACTCCTCGATGTCCTCGGCCAGCGGGACGTTCTCGGTGTCACGGAGCGAGGTGTCCGGTTCGGGATTGCCTTTAGCGGTGATGACGTCGGCCTCGGGATCGTGCTCCCCGATCGTCGTCCAGATCGTCTTGATCACCGGGGCGCCAACCTTCGCCATGCCGGCGGACTTCAGCGCAGTCTTGAGCTCGGACACGAAGGCGTCACGGTTGGTCCACGAGCGGCCCGCGAAACCGACGAGGGCGCTGCGGATGGCGTCTTGATCGGCCGGCGGCAGCTTGGCGATCGCCTTAGTCACAAGCAGGTGTTCGGCGGTGTCGTCGGCGACATGGAAACGTAGCTGCAGGGGGCGTTCCACTGTGATGGTGCGGTATCCGAACTCCGAGTTGGTGAACACCTTTGAGAGGGCGGGCGCCTCGTCGTCGTTGTCGTGGTTCTCAAAGCCGTCGTAGAGTTCGCAGATCTTCTTGATGTCCTCTGGGCGCAGCTCCTTGCGCTTGGAGCCCAGGGACTTGCGCATCTTGCCGAACATCTCGACCGCGTTGATGAGCTGGACCTTGCCCTTGCGCTCGGCGGTCTTGGCGTTATCCAGGATCCAGACGTAGGTGGAGATGCCGGTGTTGTAGAACATGTCCGTCGGCAGGGCGATGATCGCGTCCAGCAGGTCGTTCTCGATGATCCACTGCCGGATGTTGGACTCGCCGGAGCCGGCCCCGCCGGTGAACAGAGGCGAGCCGTTGAGGACGATCGCCAGCCGGGAGCCCTTGTCATCCGGGGAGCGGATGGGCCGCATCTTGCTAACCAGGTGCATAAGGAACAGCAGGGAGCCGTCGGAGACCCGCGGCAGGCCGGCACCGAAACGGCCCGCGAAGCCCTGCTGCTCGTGCTCGTCCTTGACGGCCTTCTGCTGGGTCTTCCACTCCACCCCGAACGGCGGATTCGACAGCAGGAAATCGAAGTGCTCGCCGTGAAAGCCATCATCGGTGAGCGTGTCACCGTTGTAGATGTTGTCCACGCCCTGGCCCTTGATCACCATGTCCGACTTGCACATGGCGTATGAGCGAGAGTTGACCTCCTGGCCGTACAGCACCGGCTTGGCGTCGGGGTTCATCTCCACCAGGTGGTCGTAGGCCACCGACAGCATGCCGCCGGTGCCGGCGGCGGTTATGAGTACCGTTGGGGACACTCTCATTGGGCGACGGAAGGTCTCAGACGATGGCGGTACATCTCGCCTTCACGGACTGGAGTCTTGTCGATTCAGAGCTTCGACTTGAGTTGTCGTCAGAACCGCATGGTTCGCACCTGGTTCAAGATGGAACGCCGGTCCTCTTGGACGACTCACTGTGGCCGATGGAGCCATGGTCGTCATTCCTTCGGACCTATGGCCAGTCGACCAGTGACAACACCCTCCGCGCGTATGGCAGGGACGCCCACCAGTTCGCCAGGTACCTCGACGCACGCGGTATCCGACTTCAAGATGTCGAGCACCAAATTCTCGTCGACTACCGGGACCACCGATTTGCGCAAGGCATTAGTCAGCGCACGTGGGGCCGTGAACTGGTGGTGATCCGGGCGCTGTTCAACTACGTCATCCAGATCGGTCTGCGCCAGGACTTGCCCTGGATCCAGGTCGGAAGATACTCCGTCGCGAACCCGCGCATGACGCACCAAGAGATGGACGTCCGCGCGCTGTCCAAGGAGCAATGGGAAGCCTTCAGACGGGTCGGGCTGGGAGGGGAATTGCCCGACGGCTCCATGGATCCGGCGTTCCGCGGTCGCGAGACCGGCCGTGATGTCACGGCGGCCGAACTGGCCCTGACCACCGGAATGAGGCTGCAGGAGTGGAGTTCCCTGCTCACGCTGGAGCTCCCAGAGCGAACCGATGCTGGAGCGACGGTCTACCTGGAAGCCACGGCCAAGAACCAGCGTCGGCGGGCCGTATACATCCCCTCCGGCACCATGCGCATTGTCGACCTGTACCGGGCAACGGAGAGGGCGGAGCTGATCCGTAGAGCCCAGAAGGGCCTTGTCGCTAGGCGATCCGAGCTGGCGGTGGTCGAGTCAATCGACCACGGGGGCGGCCGCCTCAGGTATCGGGTGGGCGGTGTGGTGCACAAGAAGGTTCTGGAGCGGATCCCGGTCGGCCACCGCAGGGTCCTGGTCGAGGACCGCGATGGTGTCATTGAGCCCCTGTCGTTGTTCCTGGGTCGGGGTGGATTGCCGCCGTCGCGGCGCAGTTGGCACGCCAAGTTCCACTCAGCCAACCGTCGACTGACAGGCTTCCGCGAGGAGTTGCCCGGGATGCCAACCGCGGTCACCCCCCACGATCTTCGCCACACGTTTGCCGTGGTGCTGCTGAGGAGCCTGCAGCGCCGGGCGTTAGAGCACGAATCCACGCGGCAGAAGGTCGGGACCGGAACGATCAGCGAGCACATCATGTTTAACCCATTGCTGACGCTGCAGCGCCTGATGGGCCATGCCTCGCCCTCTACGACGATGGTCTATCTCCGGTACGTCGACGAGTCGCACGAGCTCATCCAGCGGGCGTTCGAGCAGTGGGACGACCCGCTGCTGGAATACGCGGACTACGTTCTAAACGACATGGGGCGGTGACGCACATGGACGTGGACCTCACGCCGCGCACCATCCGGTTCGGCCTGGACCGGCGGAATGCCACCACGATCACCCCCACCGAATACTCCTGTTCGCGACTGGTAGCCGAGATCGCCGACGGCTGGCTGGGGTATCACGAGTCAGTGGGCTCGCAACCTGCGACCACGGCCAACCGGTCATCTATTCTTCGAAAACTGGGTCGACACCTGTCTCGGCCCGAAGACAGCCAACTCACCCTCCACGGTCCCGGCGAAATGCTCACTCAGCGGTTGCACGACTGGGAACAGCACCTCATAGCTAGCTCCGGGCCAACGAGCAGGGTTCCGAAGAAGCACGGACTAATGGTTCGCAAATACGTGCTCCACTACCTCGCGTCCCGGCGAGTGAAGAACGAGCTGCTGCAAGCGTGGGCAACCGCGCCCAATCTCGACGGCCAAACCCGCCTCGACCGGCCGCTGGACGAGTTCAGCAACCGCGAACGCCTCACCCTTGAACGCACGAGCCGAGCCGTGGTTCGCCAGTGCGAGGCCCTTCTGCAAACCGGCAGGGACCTGCTGGCGCACGGCCGGGACCCCCGGCAGCACGGGTGGAACGAAGTCCCGAACGTGCTTTGGGGCTTGGTGAATCTGCCGGAGGGAGAAATTCCGTACGGCCAGGTGGAACTGTTCACCAGCGCCACCGCCGCCACTTTTCTCGACGAACACGGCATCATCTCCCGTTCAGGACAAGTGCCGGAAAGCCACCCCCTGTTCTCGCTGCTAGCGCCCCCGGACCACTACGCCATCGCAGTCAGGGTGCTGCTCCACCTAAAGACAGGTTGGGCACCGGAAGAGACCAAAAACCTGCAACGTACCGACATCGAGTACACGGACACCCATGTGCTGGTTCGGGCCCGCAAGCTGCGAACGCCGCGGACACGGACCCACTCACTTCCGTCGGCCGCCACGGACGAGTCTCCCGGCTGGTCCGCTGGCGACCTCATCCGCCGGGCTAGACGATCGTACGAACTGGCCCACACCCTGGCAGAGAACGAAGCGTTCTGGGTCGGTTCCGTGCGTCGCGCCCGTCAGGCGACCACCGTGTCTGGACATCGTTGGCTCCACCACCAGAACGGGCCGCCGGTGGCCTCAATCGCGAGCCTGGTGGCAACGTACGGGCTTGACATTTCGGAGCCTTACGACCTGCGCCGACTGCGCAAAACCGTCAAGAGCGCCAGGGCTGTACTGCTGGGTACCCTGGCCGGCGCCGCCGGCGATGACCACACCGTGGAAGTCTTCCGCAATCACTACGCTCACTCCACCACGGTGCATGCTGTCTCGGCCGCCACGGTGCGCCGCGTTCAGGAACAAACCTTGAGCCGAGCTATCGGACCGGTCTTGATCCCTGGACTCGCATCCGAGATCACCGCGACAGTCCCGGCCGGCCCCATCCGGCAGGTGGCCCGGGACGTAGCCGCAGAATCCGCGACTGACCGGCAACTGTCGGTCTCCGGTTGCGCCAACCCGCATGCGCCCCCGCATCGCGAAGCCGGTCAAGTCTGCATGGACGCACCGTCGATGTGCCTGCGGTGCCCAAATGCAATCGTCTTCACCGACCACATCCCCCGACTGCTGGCCTACCGGCAGATCCTGAAAGAGCTGTCCAACTCTCTTGCACCACCACAGTTCGCCGCCGTCTACGGACAGCAACTGGCCAACCTCACCGAAATACTCGAGCGCTTCCCCGACGACACGATCGCGCAGGCCGCGGGCACACCGGTTCGCCTGCACCTGCCCCTCAACGAACGAGCGAGCCATCGATGAACCAGCCAACCGTCACTACGCCAGGCGAGGCCTCGCCGAGTTTCGCCGACGACGAACCGGTGATCCCCAGGAGCCTGCGCACCGCCGATGGCCCGGTCCCATGTTTCGGAGACACCGGCCGGTGGGACTGCACCTCGATTGCTAGGGCGCCCAACCAACCCCCGAGTGCACACGTACTCAACTTCGAGGCCTTAACCGGGGACTGGAATCTAGTGGCACGTCTGCTGACAATGATGCTTCTCAATCCAACCCACCCGGTCTTACGTGCCCGAGGGGTCTTCAGGTCGACCCGACCGGCCGCCATCAAGACCATCCGTACGCACCTGGACGCAATTCGCCTGCTCCAAGCCTGGGCCACCGACACCGGGAGGGCCCCCCGCTTATCGTCCTGGGATCAGGCTGATTTCGCCGCCTACTTTGGTTTCCTGGAATCTAGCCGCAGTCCTAGCACGGTCCGGAGCTCATCCGACCTGCTTCGGATCCTGACCACCATGCGCCCACTTGCTCCTGACTTAGTGCCTTCGGTTGAGATCGAGCCTCTAGCAAAACGCTCAGGTGCCACCGAAATCCGAACCCGTCCGATCGAGCCAGATTCGTTCTGGCCCTTAGTGCGGGCTACCTGGGCCTACATCGACGTGTTTGGCCCGGATGCAATCGCCGCCCAGAAAGAGATCGACACGCTAGAAAGCACGCGCCACACCGATGGCGATCGCCTCGCGATGGGTGAGTACGACCGGCTCATCGACGCCTGGATAAGCGGGCCGGATTCGTTCATCCCGTTGCATGTGGGCGCTATGGGACGCGGGGTGAAAGACGAGGTCAACTGGGACGGACTGGCCCTACTCGTCTTCCCGGGCAAGATGCGCACCAATATGTTCAACACCCCGCCGGGAGTAGCCCGCCGGCAACGGGTATTAGATGCAGTCGCCGGCGGCTTGCCCACTCGGCACGGGATCACCCGCGCGGTCACCCCCCGGCTTGTAGCCCGGCCCGACGGCACCCAAATGCCGTGGTGCGCCGGATTCGACAAACACTCGGCCAGCTATGAAGTCACCAAGCTCAGGGCGGCCGCCTACATCTTCACCAGCATCATGACGATGATGCGCGACAGTGAACTGCAGGGCCTCGCACCCGGTTGTCTGGGCACACGCCAAGGGGCACCGGTCGTACATAGCCGGGTGTACAAGCACCAAGATCCCGGCGGCAGCGAACAAGTGTGGTGGGTAAGCGAACCGGTGGTGCAAGCGATCAAGACTGCAGAGCAGATCGCCCTACAGCCCGATAGAATCTTCGGGTCCATTCGCGGCGGTGACATCCGGGACCTGAGGGGCTTCGACGTCCACGACGAAATTCAGCGGTTTATTCAGTGGGTCAACGCAACCGCCGTCGACAAAGGGCTCGAACCGATCAGTGATGTCCGCATCGCTCCCCACCGATTTCGGCGCACCATGGCGGTGATCACTGCCAACGAGCCCGACGGGGAGATTGCTCTGGGTATCACCCTGAAACACAATGCGACCCGCGCCCTGACCAACGCAACTACCAGCGGATACGGTGCGCCGACGGCCGCATGGGCCCGGGAGTTCGGGCACGAAGCCCAGAATGCCACCGCCGCCGAACTCGTTTCCGAATGGTCTCAGCATGCCGAAGGCCAGCGAATCAGTCGTGGTCCAGGAGCTGCGGCATTCAATTCCGGGCTGGACCACGTCACCCGCCAGTACGAGCAGTCACCCGCCCATATCGGCGACGACCGAACCCTGCGCAACTTGCTGCGCGACGAGTTCTCTGACCTGAGGATCGGGACCTTGAACCACTGCCTTGGCGCAGCGAACAAGGCCGAATGCCTCAAAGGGCTCCCTGACGATGCCAAAGCTGGCGGGCCTATACCCAGCCTATGCAGCCCGGTCACCTGCCGGAACTCCGTCATCACCGAACGGCACACCGCAATCTGGCAGTCCGAGCAGGATGAACTTGAACGGCTGCTTTCCGACCGACGGATGGCACCCGCCCACCGTGAACGACTGGAACAGCAACTAGACCTAGTCCGTCGAATCACCGGACAGGAGCCGCGATGAGCACCGACGCATCCCCAGGCCCCCGCGTTTCCGCGGCTACCGAGCAACGGCTTAGACAGGCCATGCAACGCCTGCTCGATGGCCGGCCCGAACACTGCGACGGCGCACTGACAAAAGCTAATCTCGCCCGTGAAGCCGGCACCAGCCCCGCAACCCTGTACCGAGCCAAAGAAGTCCTGCAGGACTGGGATCGCCAGGTCACGGCCACGACCCCTCGAAACCCCGCAGTAGCCGAAGTCGAGGCCCGGCTCGCCGAGGCCAACCTCCGCGTCCGCACACTTCGCCGGAAAAACACAGAGCTGCAGCGGCAGCTCACCGCATCCATCACTGTTACTGCCGAACTGCACGCCTTGCTGGCTTCGGAACGACAGGCGAACAGCCGGCGAGCCTCACCGGTCTCGCCATTGCGCCCAGGTTCCGCTCCCAGGACCGGAATCTGACGCCACTCGACGAGTTCACGTTTGGGAAGGGTCCAGCGCCGAATTGGGTGACGGTGCACAGTACCGGTTAACAACCCGGATCAGCGCCGAAGTTTGGACCGATCCATCCTCAGCCGAGTGGGTTGTGGCAGTTCGGCCACGGCGATGGTCGACAATGGTGCCCATGTCATCGTTTGCTCAGGTCATTGACGCGTTCCGCCAGGCTCCGAATACAGTCGAGATGGGGACGAAGTTCGAGCAGCTGATGGTGCGCTACTTCGAGCTCGATCCGACCCTGTCACGCGAATACGACGCGGTGTGGCAGTGGATGGACTGGCCTGACCGAGACGGCAAGCCCGACAACGGCATCGACCTAGTGGCCCGCGTGCGCGATACCGGCGAGTACGCGGCAATTCAGTGCAAGTTCTACGCGCCCGATCACACCTTAACCAAGGCGAACATCGACTCATTCTTCACCGAGTCGGGCAAGGCCCCGTTCACGCGGCGAATCATCATCTCCACGACCAACAAGTGGGGCAAGAACGCACTGGCAGCGCTTGAAGGTCAGACCGTGTCGGTGCAGCGGATCGGCACCGAACATCTCGAGGCCGCCCCGATTGATTGGGACATCGCCTGGCCCAAGGGTGAGCTCTCGATCGACCTGTCCCCGTCAACGCCGCATGAGCTGCGTCCCCACCAACAGACGGCGGTGGACAAGGTGTTCACCGGCTTCGATGAGGGAAACGACCGGGGCAAGCTTGTCATGGCCTGCGGTACTGGCAAGACCTTCACAGCTCTCAAGATCGCTGAACGCACCGCAGCCGACAATGGGGGACGGGCCAGGATCCTTTTTGCGGTCCCCTCGATCTCACTGCTGTCACAGACGCTCCGGGAGTGGTCTGCCCAGTGCCAGCTAGATATGCGCTCGTTCGCCGTCTGTTCAGACAACAAGGTCTCCCGCGCTGCGGAGGACTACGCCACCGAGGACGTGGCGATCCCGGTGACCACCAACCCTGCTGTGCTGGCTGAACGAATGGGCAAGGGTAAGCGGGCCGCCGGATTGACAGTCGTCTTCACCACGTACCAGTCCCTTCCGTCAGTTGCGGCTGCGCAGTCCGAGCACGGGGTGGATCCGTTCGATCTGGTGATCTGCGATGAAGCGCACCGCACCACCGGCGTCACCCTTGCCGGCGATGACCCATCGAACTTCACCCGCGTTCACGACGCAGACTTCCTTAGAGCTCACCGCAGGCTTTACATGACCGCGACACCGCGTCTGTTCGATGACACCACCAAAGCCAAGGCCGAGGACCACTCCGCGGAGATCTCATCCATGGACGACCTCGAGATCTTCGGCCCCGAGTTCCACCGCCTCGGCTTCGGAGAAGCGGTCGACAAGGGCCTGCTCACCGACTACAAAGTGCTCGTGCTGACCGTGGATGAATCGGTGATGGCACCACGCATGCAGGATCAGTTCGCCGTCGACGGAGAGCTCTCTCTGGACGACGCCTCGAAGATCGTGGGCTGTTGGAACGGCCTGGCCAAACGCGCTGGCGCCACCGCTTCGGGAGAATCCTTTCCACCCGGTGCGCAGCCGATGAAGCGGGCCGTCGCGTTCGCCAAAGACATCGCCTCGTCAAAGCAGATCGAAGCAATGTTCCCCGCCGTCGTGGGCGCCTACCAGGACCTGCTCGACGACGCCGAAGATGACGGTCGCGAGATCTTGGAGACCAACCGGAATCTGAGCTGCCAGGTCCACCACGTCGATGGCACCTACAACGCGATGCGCCGCAATGAGGAACTGTCCTGGCTTAAAGCGCCCGTCGCCGACGACGAGTGCCGCATCCTGACCAACGCCCGTTGCCTGTCCGAAGGCGTTGACGTCCCGGCCCTGGATGCGGTGTTGTTCCTGCACCCCCGTAACTCCGTAGTCGACGTCGTCCAATCCGTCGGCCGCGTCATGCGTAAATCCGCCGGCAAGGACTACGGCTACATCATTCTTCCCGTCGCCGTCCCCGCCGATACCCCACCATCACAGGCACTGGCAGACAACAAGCGGTTCAAGACCGTGTGGCAGGTCCTCAACGCTCTTCGCGCCCACGACGAGCGCTTCAACGCGATGGTGAACTCCATCGCCCTCAACACCAGCAATGCTGATAAGGAGCTCGGCAAGGGCACCTCCCAGCTCCTCGCCGGCAACATCTCCGCGGCCACCGACCACGTCGACGGCCACGAAACAGCAGAGACTGCGAAGAAGGACGACAAAGCCTCCGCGACGCAGATGGCCCTGTTCTCCCTGTCCGAATGGCAGGAAGCCATCTACACCCGAATCGTCGACAAGGTCGGCACCCGCACCTACTGGGAAGACTGGGCCTCAGACGTCTCCGACATCTCCGCCCGGCTCATCGCCAGAATCAACGCCATCCTCGACGCCGCCGACCCGGCTCTCACCCATAGGTTCGAGGACTTCGTTCAAGGACTCAAAGACAACCTCAACGACTCCATCGGACGCGACGATGCGGTCTCGATGCTGGCCCAGCATCTGATCACTAAACCCGTCTTTGACGCCCTCTTCGAAGGCCACGACTTCGCCGCCCACAACCCGGTCTCCCGCGTCATGCAAACCATGGTCGACGCGCTATCCGGCAGCGGCCTGGATTCAGAAACCAACTCTCTAGAAAAGTTTTACGCCTCCGTACGTGTGCGCGCCTCCGAAGTGTCCTCCGCTGAGGGTAAACAGCAGGTCATCGCCGAGCTCTACGAGCGGTTCTTCAAGCTCGGTTTCGCCAAACAGGCAGATGCCCTCGGCATTGTTTACACCCCGGTTCAGATCGTCGATTTCATTCTGCGGGCCGCCGACCACGCTTCCCGCGAAGCCTTTGGCCGCGGCCTAACCGACGAGGGTGTGCACATCCTCGACGGGTTCACAGGCACAGGCACCTTCGTGACCCGCCTCCTGCAATCCGGGCTCATCCACCCTGACGACCTCGCCCGTAAGTACGCCAGCGAACTGCACGCCAACGAGCTCATGCTGCTGGCGTACTACATCGCTGCGGTCAACATCGAAACCACGTACCACGCCCTGACCGGCGCCAGCATCGACGATTATGAGCCGTTCCCCGGCATCGTGCTGGCCGACACGTTCCAGATCTCCGAAGCCGACGACGGCCTCGACCTCAACGTGTTTCCCGCCAACAATGACCGCATCACCCGCCAGCTCGACACCCCGATCAACGTCATCGTCGGGAACCCTCCGTACTCCGTTGGCCAAGGCTCAGCCAACGACCTCAACGCCAACCTCGGATACCCCACTCTCGACTCGCGCATCACCGACACCTACGCCAAGCTCTCCACAGGCTCGAACAAGAACAGCCTGTACGACTCCTACCTGCGCGCATTCCGCTGGGCCACCGACCGCATCGGCAACCAAGGAATCGTCGCCTTCGTCGCCAACGGCGGATGGATCGAGAACAACACCTCGGACGGAATCCGTCTCTCCCTCGTAGAAGACTACGACCGCATTTACGTCTACAACCTCCGCGGCAACATGCGGAAGTCCAACTGGAAAGAAGAGGGAGGCCAGATCTTTGGCGGAGGCTCCCAAACCACTATCGCCATTTGGATCGGCGTAAAAGACCCTAGCCACATAGGGGACTGCGAGATTCTCTACCGCAGCATCGGCGACTACCTCTCTCGCGACGACAAACTCGCCACCATCGACACCGCCACCCTGGAGAACCTCGACTGGCAGAGCATCGCCCCTAACAGCCATGGCGACTGGATCGGGCAACGCGACGACGTCTACGGCGCCTGGCCCGTCCTTGGGACAAAGAAGGCCGGCGACACCACAGTCCGCTACTTCCATACCTATTCAGCCGGACTGCAGACCAACCGAGATCCATGGGTGTACAGCTACTCGCGCCTACGACTCGAAGACCAAGTACGAACTCTCATCGACAACTACAACCGGGCCGCCGTCGATTTCGCCACTTATAAAGGGCAACAGGGCTTGACGAAGGCAAACGAAAAGACCGTCAACACCTTTCTCGCCGCGCACCCCGAGCACGCCGACGAAAAGACCATCAAGTGGTCCTCGAGCCTCAAGTCCCGCGCTGCACGAGGAGAGCGAGCACAGTTCAACCACGACCGAATCGTCGAGGCTGTCTACCGGCCATTCAGTCGCCAACACGCGTACTTTGACGCCATGTTCAATCATCGACGAGGCGAGCTCGCGTCGATGTTCCCCACCCCACACCACCACAACATGGGCTTCTACGTGGTTGGCGCTGGCAGCGACAAGCCATTCAGTCTGCTCATGTCAGATCGGATCGTCGACCTCGCACTGTGGGGTTCCAGCAGCGGTCAGTTTTTCCCTCGGTGGACGTATGTGCCCGCCGGGTCATCCGATGGCGGGTTCGATCTCGGGGAACAGGGGTCAGTTGACGAGTTCGGCTATCGGCGAGTGGACAACATCACCGACGACATCGCCGCGGTGTACTCCGAAGCGCTCGACGGACCCGTGAACAAAGACGACATCTTCTATTCTGTCTACGCTCAACTTCACGATCCCGGCTACCGCACCCACTACGCAGCGGACCTCAAGAAGATGCTGCCTCACCTACCGCCGCCCTACTCACGCGGACGGTTTAATCAGCTCGCCAACTGGGGCAGGCAGCTTGCAAACCTGCACGCCGGGTACGAGAACGTCGAGCCATGGCCGCTGGATGTAACCGTCAAACCGGGCGTCGACGACTGTGACCGCACCACCTGGCGGGTCGAGAAGCTCAAATTCAAGTCCAAGACCGACCACACCACGATCATCTACAACCGCCACGTCACCATTTCCGGGATCCCCGACGACGCCGAGCGCTATCTGCTCGGTTCACGCACCGCGCTCGCCTGGCTCATCGACCGCTACCAAGTCAAGACCGACAAAGCCTCAGGCATCGTCAACGACCCCAACGATTGGGCCGACGAACACGACGACCACCTCTACATCGTCAACCTCATCGCCAAAGTCACCCGCGTCGCTGTCGAGACGATGGAGATCGTGGACCAGATCGTCGCTGACTCGGACTATGAGACGGATACAGCGCTGTAACTAGGGCGTGTCTCCCATA
>NZ_KB714655.1:65890-160320 GCF_000349585.1 Dietzia sp. UCD-THP | reverse complement strand
GTGGTCGAGGACACCACGACCACCGGGAACTCCCCGCTCACCGCGGTGACCGCCCTACGGGAGGCCGGTGCCGAGGTGGTGGGCGTGGCGACCGTCGTGGACCGCGCCACGGGGGCCGACGACGTGATTCGGGCCGGCCGATCGACGCGTTCGTGGTGCGCAAGGAGGCGAAGAAGCACGGGATGCAGCGCCGGGTCGAGGGCCCGGACATCGTGGGCAAGCGCGTTCTCGTGGTCGAGGACACCACGACCACCGGGAACTCCCCGCTCACCGCGGTGACCGCCCTACGGGAGGCCGGTGCCGAGGTGGTGGGCGTGGCGACCGTCGTGGACCGCGCCACGGGGGCCGACGACGTGATTCGGGCCGAGGGCGTGGACTACCGCGCCCTGCTCGGCCTGACCGACCTGGGACTGGAGTGACATGACACGCGGGTGGATGACGGAGCGCACCAGGATGGCACGGAACAGGACGACCGGGAAAGCGACGGCGACCTCCTCGCCCGTGGACGCGGCGCGGGCATTTAGCGAGCGGGTGCTCTCGCTGATGGACACCTCCCGCCCGGAGGGGCCCGCGTTCCTCGCCGCCGCCGCGGGTACGGAGCTCGCCAAGGCGACCGGGTTCGGCCCGCTGGAGAAGCTCTGCAAACCGCTAATCGTGCCGGCCGCACTGGCCATCGCGCTGCTTGAGGGAGCTCGGGGTGAGGGTGCCCTGGCCGGTGGGAGTACAACGGGCGTCGGGCGGCCGGGGGCCGGCGGTCTCGGGCCTCTCGCGACCACACTGCTGTCGGTCACCGGCGCCGCGTACACCACCGGCGACGTGATCCTCATGCTCGGGGGCGGACATGCGAGCCGGTCGAAGGCGCGCCTGGTCTCGGGCGCTGCGGCTTTCGGGGTGGGCCATCTCGCGCTCGGCGGGCTGATGCTCCGGTCGGGGCTGAGATGCAAGCCGCTCCAGTCCGCGGTCCACGGTGTGGTGGCCGGCGCCGCCGGCGCGGTTCTCCTGTCCGAGGATCGGGCCAACGCTCCGCTCGCCGCGTACGGAGGGCTGCTGGCGGCCCTGTCGGCGCTCGCGACCTCTGTGGATCGCCGCTCCGGGCCCGCGGCCTCCGTGCTGGCCGTGGCGGGCCCGGTCTTACTCCTCAGCGACGGCCTGATCCTCGTCAGGCGCAAGGCCGAGGGCGGGACCGCGCTCGCGCGGGCCCTCGACGTCGGCGTGATCGACACCTACGCCACCGCCGCGTTGCTCCTGCTCACGGGGACCGCGGCCGCGGCACGCGCGGCCGGGCGACCGGCGTGAGTGCCACTGGCGCGGATGCACCGGCCGGATCCGCGGTCCGCACGGTTCTCGTCACCGGCGCCGGCCGCGGGATCGGCGAGGCCACCGCACGCAGGTTCGCCGACGCCGGGTACCTCGTGGGCGCCTTTGATCTGCAGCCGTGTGCCTGGGCGGCGGGGGATGACCGGGTGGTCACCGGAGTGCTGGACGTCACCGACCCCGCCGCCTGGGAGGCCGCACTGGAACAGTTGACGGCCCGCGCCGGTGGTGCGCTGAACGTGCTGGTCAACAATGCCGGGCTGCTGTACGGGATGCCGTTCGTGGACGCGAGTTACGAGCAGGACTCCGCGCTGGTGGACGTCAACGTCAAGGGTGTGATGTACGGCTGCCGGGCGGCGTTCCCGTACCTGGAGAAGGCCTCGTCGCCTGTCGTGGTCAACCTCTGCTCGGCCTCGGCGATCTACGGCCAGGCCGAGATGGCCGTGTACTCGGCCACCAAGTTCGCCGTCCGGGGGATCACCGAGGCGCTGGACCTGGAGTGGGGTCCCAAGGGTATCCGCGTGTGTTCGGTGTGGCCTCTCTACGTGGGAACGGGGATGCTCGAGGGCGTGAACACAGCCGGGATGCGGAACATGGGTGTCCGCCTGACCGAGGGCGACGTGGCCGGCGAGGTTTCCGACCTCGCCGAGCAGACGCGTCGCACGCCCTCGGGTCTGCTCGGTCGGATCCGGGGCGCCGTGGGGCGCGCGGTCCACCGCCCGGTGGGCGCGCAGGCCACCGCGATCTACCTGGCGTCCCAGGTCGGCCCGGGACGGATCATCCGACTGGCCAACAAGCGCCTGACCTCGTGACCGGTCGCTCCACCGACCCGGAGGCCGCGGCAGCGGGCCCCACGGCAGCGGACCCCGCGGCAGCGGACCCCGCCGCCGGGCCGACCGAATGGGGTGAAGGCCTCGTCGGGGTGGGTCCATGGGAGCACGAGCGACCCGGGGAGCCCCGACCCTCCGGCGACCACTGGGACCCGGAGTTGCTCGAGTCCGGTGACCGCCGCAACGTGGTCGACCGCTACCGCTACTGGCGGCGCGAGGCCATCGTGGCCGACCTCGACACCCGGCGACACCCGTTCCACGTGGCCATCGAGAACTTCGGCCACGACGCCAACATCGGCACCGTGGTCCGCACGGCCAACGCCTTCCTCGCGGCCGAGGTGCACATCGTGGGCCGCCGTCGCTGGAACCGCCGCGGGGCGATGGTGACCGATCGCTACCAGCACCTGCGGCACCACGAGGACGTGGCCGCACTGATGGACTGGGCGGACTCCGTAGGGGTGCCGGTCGTCGCCGTCGACAATCTCCCGGGTGCCGAGCCGCTCGAGACCGCCCACCTCCCGCGCGACTGTGTGCTGCTGTTCGGGCAGGAGGGGCCCGGTGTCAGCGCCGACGCGCGACTGCGGGCGGCCAGGACGGTGTCGATCGCCCAGTTCGGATCGACCCGATCGATCAACGCCGGCGTGGCCGCCGGGATCGCGATGCACGCGTGGATCCGCGAGCACGCCGCCCCCATCTGACGTCCACGACGGGTCCGACGCCGCAGTCTTAATGGAAATGGTTACCATTAGGACCATGGCTGATTCCCGTATCCCCGTCACCGTCCTGTCCGGCTTCCTCGGGGCCGGCAAGACGACCCTTCTCAACCATCTCCTGGCCAACCGGGACGGCCGCCGCATCGCCGTCATCGTCAACGACATGTCCGAGATCAATATCGACGCCGCCCTCGTGGCCGGCGAGGGGCATTTCGAGCGCGGTGAGGAAAAGCTGGTGGAGCTCACCAACGGCTGCATCTGCTGCACGCTCCGCGAGGACCTCGTGGAATCCGTGGCCCGTCTGGCCCGCGACGGGTCGTTCGATGCCATCGTCGTGGAGTCGACGGGCATCTCCGAGCCCATGCCGGTCGCCGCGACATTCGAGTGGGAATTCGAGGGCGGGTTCCGGCTCGACGACCTGGCCCGGTTGGACACCATGGTCACGGTCGTCGACGCCTCGACGTTCCTCGGCGCGATCGCCCGCGGGGACCGACTGGACCAGCACGACATGGCCGCGGGCGAGGGTGACGAGCGGACGATCGCCGATCTCCTGGTGGACCAGGTCGAGTTCGCGGACCTCGTGCTGGTATCCAAGACGGATCTGGCCTCGGAGCAGGTGGCGGGTGCGACCGAACAGATGATCCGGGCCCTCAACCCCCGCGCCCGCGTGCGCCGGCTCGACCGCGGAAGGATCGATGTCGCCGACGTGGTGGACACCGGCCTGTTCGACCCCGCGGTCGCCGCCCAGGCGGACGGGTACGCGGAGGAACTCGCCACCCCGCACACTCCGGAGACGGAGGAGTACGGCATCTCCTCGACGGTGTTCCGGGCCGGTCGGCCGTTCGACCCGGCTCGGCTCGAAGCGGCCCTCAGGTCCACCCGGGGTCTGGTGAGGTCCAAAGGCTACTGCTGGTTGTCGTCGCATCCGCACCATGCGGTGGTGTGGTCGCAGGCGGGTCCCAACTACGATCTCCAGATCGCCCAGGAGTGGGCGCGCGTACCAGACGTCCGGCCGGGACAGGAGATCGTGCTCATCGGGGTGAAGCTCGACCACGCCGCGGTGCGGTCCGCCCTGCGGGGCGCACTGCTCACCGACGACGAGCTGGCGACGATGCCGTCGGTGGTTCCGGGACTCGGACTGGACCGCTGACCGCCGCTGCCCGCCGGGCGCCGTGACACCGTTGCGAGACCACCGTGCCCCCCGCCGGTCCACCGGGACCCGCCCCCTGGCGGTACCTCGTAGGATGGGATCAATCACAGCGCCGAAAACTGGAGGATCGTCAATGCCTATCGCCACCCCGGAGCAGTACAAGGACATGCTCGATCGGGCCCGCGAGGGGGGCTTCGCCTACCCCGCGATCAACTGCACGTCCTCGGAGACCATCAACGCGGCCATCAAGGGTTTCGCCGACGCCGGCTCCGACGGCATCATCCAGTTCTCCACCGGCGGTTCCGAGTTCGGCTCCGGGCTGAACGTCAAGGACATGGTCACCGGTGCCGTCGCGCTCGCCGAGTTCGCACACGTGATCGCGGCGAAGTACGACATCCTGGTCGCGCTGCACACCGACCATTGCCCCGAGGACAAGCTCGACACCTTCGTGCGTCCGCTCATCGAGATCTCCCAGGAACGTGTCGACCGCGGCGAGAACCCGCTGTTCCAGTCGCACATGTGGGACGGCTCGGCCACCCCGCTCGACCGTAACCTCGAGATCGCCAAGGAGCTTCTCGAGAAGACGGCCAGCGCCAAGCAGATCCTCGAGATCGAGATCGGCGTGGTCGGCGGCGAGGAGGACGGGGTCGAGAACGAGATCAACGAGAAGCTCTACACCTCCCGCGAGGACTTCGAGGCCACTATCGACGCGCTCGGCGCGGGCAACACCGGACAGCGCTACCTGCTGGCGGCGACCTTCGGCAACGTCCACGGCGTCTACAAGCCGGGAAACGTCAAACTCAAGCCCGAGGTCCTCAAGATGGGCCAGGACGTCGCGGTCGAGAAGCTGGGCCTCAACGAGGGCGACCTGCCCTTCGACTTCGTCTTCCACGGCGGTTCGGGCTCGGCAAAGTCCGAGATCGAGGAGGCGCTGAGCTACGGCGTCATCAAGATGAACGTCGACACCGACACCCAGTACGCCTTCACCCGCCCGATCGCCGCGCACATGTTCGCCAACTACGACGGCGTCCTCAAGATTGACGGAGAGGTCGGCAACAAGAAGGTCTACGACCCGCGCTCTTACCTCAAGAAGGCGGAGCAGGCGATGTCCGAGCGCGTCGTCGAGGCGTGCAACGACCTCAAGTCGGCCGGCAAGTCCAAGGGCGCCTCTGCCTGACACAACCCGGCCTGATCCGACTCGCGGCGTCCCTCTTAAAGCGGAGGGGCGCCGCTGGCGTCTGCCGCGACAAACGGCGGAGACCGGTCAGCCGGGCTGATCGCCCTGCGGCACCGCTCCCATGCCCACCCCGGGCTCGCACACTTTCCAGACGCCGTCCTCGTCGAGCATCCGCACCTGCTCCGGGGCGGACTCATCGGACTCCGACTCTACGGTGGCGGTGGCCACGTCGCTGTTGATCTCCACCCCGGTGACGACGAGGTCCTGCGGGAACGACCCCGCGATGGACTCGCGCAGCATCGCGTCGAGGTCGGTACCGGTCTGCTCGCCGGAAGCGGTGATGTTGTCGACCAGGTCCTGGGGAACCCGGTTCTCGGCGCAGAGATGACTGTTGAACTCGGCGAACGAGTCCGAGGCGGTCATGTCGCGGAGAGTCTGCTCGACCGCGCGCTCCGCGCGATCCGAGGACGACATCGGCCCTGCCGCGACGAGCCACACGAGTGCGGCGGCCACCACGGCTCCGACGACGGCCGCGGCCGCGAGCGCGACCCGGAGCCCGCCGCGTGGGCGGCCACCGCCGATACGTTGATCCCCGGGATCGGGTCTGCCGTCGGGTGTCTGCGGGCTCGTCGTCGTCATCCATCACTCCCGGTACCGTGTCGGGCCCCGGACGGGGCGCATCGACCCGCCACCGTAGCCGACGACGGTGTGAATCGGGTGTGAGCGCCACCACGGGCGGCGCCGCGCGGGTCACGGTGTAATGGGCCGGGTGTGATGGGCTGGGGTGCGCCGGATCAGGGCAGCAGGCCGGCCGGCTCCAGCTGATCGGTGCCGTGCCGGACCCGCCAGCTGGCGATGGGGTAGGCGCCGCTGGCGGGGTCCTCGCGCGCGACCAGCGCCCAGTAGTCGGCGTGGGCGAAGTCGGTCGTGAACTCGACCACCGTGAAGCCGTGGCGGTCCAGGTCCACCCAACGCACGTGTCGGTTGACCTGAGTGAGGGCCCCCTGCGCGGTCTGGGACAACGGGTTGCCCTCGGGGAGGTTCACCATGTCGTCGATGTTGTTGCTGGTGATCGACGGGGTGACGAACTCGATCGCGCCGACGCCCGCGCCCGGGTAGTTCGCCGGCTCGAACGGCACCTCGTTGGCCCACGAGGTGTGGATGTCGCCGGTGAGGAAGACGGTGTTGCGGGTGCCGGCGGCGCGGATCACCTCCATCAACCGGCGGCGTTCACCCGCATAGCCGTCCCACTGGTCGGGGTTGTAGGTGATGCCCTCGCGCGGGACGCCCAGCAACTCGGTGAGCGCGGCGGTGGTCCGCGGATCGAGAGGGGGCAGGAGCACGGGCGTGATCATCACCGAGTTGCCGATGACGTTCCAGCGGGCGGTCGACGACCTGAGCCCACGGGCCAGCCAGTCGAACTGCTCGGCGCCGGTCATCGTGCCCGTGACGTCGATCGCGTGACCGTCGAAGCGGTCCGGCCCCTCCGTGCGGTACGAGCGCAGGTCCAGCATGCTGATCTCGGCGAGCGACCCCCAGCGCAACCGCCGGTAGAGGTGCCCACCGTCGCGGAGGGACTCGGGCCGCACGGGCATCCACTCGAAGTAGGCCTGCGAGCTGGCGGCCTTGCGGTCGGCGAACGGCCCCTGGTGCGGGTGGTGGTTCTCGGCCCCGTCGGACCAGTTGTCGTTGGCGAGCTCGTGGTCGTCCCAGGTGCAGATCCAGGGCACGTGCGCGTGCAGGGACTGAAGGTCCGGGTCGGTGCGGTACTGGGCCAGTCGGATCCGATAGTCGGCCAGGGTCACGATGTCGTGCGGGGGATCGTGCGGCCGCACCGCCCCGAACTTGCCGGTGTACTCACCACGGCCGTACTCGTAGATGTAGTCGCCCAGTTCGACGATCGCGTCGAGGTCACCGCGCGCCTCGAGATGGCGGAACCCGGAGAAGTACCCCGCCTCCCAGTTGGAGCACGAGACCACCCCGATGCGCCAGCGGCCGGTGGAGGGCAGCGCCCCGTCCGCCGGGGCCGTGCGGGTGCGACCGGTGGGGGAGGTCTGAGCGAGCGCACGGAAGCGGTAGTGGTACCAGCGGTCGGGGGCCAGGCCGGTGCAGTCGAACTTGACGGTGTGGTCGCGGCCGGCGTCGGTGACCAGCGAACCGGTCCGGACGACCTGGGAGAAGCCGGGGTCGTTGGCGATCTCCCAACTGACGGTGACGGGCACCCCGCGGCCCGAGCCCGCGAACGCGTCGGGCGCGGGGGTCACCCGTGTCCACAGGATGACGCGATCGGGCATGGGGTCGCCGGACGCGACCCCGTGCTGGAACACCGCCACATCGGCGCCCGCGACCGCGGGCCGGCCCGCCAGCGCGCTCGTGCCCACCGCGGCCCCGGCCAGGGCCCCGGCCTTGAGGACGGTCCGACGGTCGAGACCGGTGGTGGAG
Organism: Dietzia sp. UCD-THP; assembly: GCF_000349585.1. Taxonomy (NCBI): domain Bacteria; kingdom Bacillati; phylum Actinomycetota; class Actinomycetes; order Mycobacteriales; family Dietziaceae; genus Dietzia; species Dietzia sp. UCD-THP. Next base: position 152,694 of record NZ_KB714655.1, on the reverse strand, counting down.
GGGGTAGCCCCGGTGCGGGCGGCAGGATCCATGCGTCCAGTTCACCCCACCCGCGGGCGGCAGGTGAGAAAACCCACTGATTGGTCACGGAGAGTTCACCATGCCGGGCGGGTCGGCCGGTGGCCGGGTGACGCTCGGGTGTCGTGGGATCGTGGACAATGGGGGCATGACCCAGTTCGGAGACCTTCTCGGCCCCCCGCCCACCCGTCTCACCGGCGATCCCGAGGCGGAGGACGCCATCGCCGCCGGTGACGATCCCCGCGCCGTGGCGGCGTCTCATCCCACCGCGTCCATCGCCTGGGCGGAGCTCGCCGAGCGCGCGCTCGACGCCGGTGACGTGATCGGCGCCTATGCATTCGCCCGCACCGGCTACCACCGCGGGCTCGACCAGCTGCGACGTCACGGATGGAAGGGATTCGGGCCGGTGCCCTTCGATCACGAACCCAACCGTGGCTTCCTGCGGTGCGTGGCCGCCCTGGCCCGCGCCGCGCAGTCGATCGGCGAGGAGGAGGAGTACATCCGTTGTCTGGACCTGGTCAATGAGTCGGACCCGCACGCCGCCGCGCCTCTCGGCCTGGCGTGACCGACTGGACGCCCGCACGCAGGGCGTCTACGGCGCGCTCCCGGCCCCACTGAGGGCACGGACCCGGAGGCTCGCGTACGCCTTCCTGCCGATCGTGCAGTGCGGCCTCGCCGCAGGGATCGCCTGGTTCCTCGCGCATGACGTGCTGGGCCACCCGGCGCCGTTCTTCGCGCCCATCGCCGCCGCCCTGGCTCTGGGTACGGGCATGGGTCGCCGGATTCGCCGCGGCGTCGAGCTGGTGATCGGTGTGGTGGTGGGAGTGGGTCTGGGCGACCTGTTGATCGCCCAGATCGGCTCCGGTCCGTGGCAGATCGCCGCGGTGGTGATCCTGGCCATGTCCGCGGCGGTGTTCCTCGACCGCGGGGCGCTCGTCGGGACGCAGGCCGCGTCGTCGGCGATCCTCGTGGCCACACTCCTGCCTCCCGGGAGCGCGGGTGGGTACGAGCGGATGGTCGACGCGGCCGTCGGCGGCGTGGTCGCGCTGGTGGCCATGGCGCTGATGCCCGTGCACCCCCTGCGCCGGGCCCGCCGCGAGGCGGCCTCGCTCCTGGGCGTGGCCTCGTCTGTTCTGGCCGAGGTCGCCCAGGGCTTGGACCACCGGGATTCGGAACTCATCCGCTCCGCCCTGCAGGAGGCCCGCGACACCCAGCCGGCGGTCGACGAGATCGCCGAGCAGCTCGCCGGTGCTCGCGAACTGGTGCGGATCTCGCCGTTCTATCGGCGGCGCCGGCCGGAGGAGATCGTGCTGACGGGCGTGCTCAACCCGCTCGACAACGGTATCCGCAACATCCGTGTCCTGGCCCGGCGGGCGATCGTGGCGGTCGACGACCAGGTCGACGTCCCGCCGGCGCTGAGCTCGCTGATCGGGTCGCTGGGAGAGGCGCTGGAGTTGCTCACGCGCCGCATGGCCGCCGACCCGACCGCGCCCACCGACGCCCAGGTCCACCGGGCCCTGCGAGGGGTGGCGGCGCGGGCCAAGCGTGAGCTCGTTCCGGGCTCCGGCCTGACGGAGACCGTGATGCTGGCCCAGATCCGCTCGATCCTCGTGGACATGATGCAGGTGGCGGGGCTGAGCAAGATCTCCGCGCTGGCCACGTTGCCCCCCACGGTGCGCACGCCCGCGGTGGAGCCGGAACTGCTGGAGGAGTGGCCCGAGTCCCCGGACCGCCCGGCCACCGTCATGCCCCCGCTCAGGGCGACACGAGCCTCCATGGCTCGGTATGACGATAGAAAGAGGTCCTCTTGACCGCCCGCCGACCGGTGACCCCGTCACGGGTGATCACCCCCGCCTCCGTCCCCAGTTGAACGGCGCGGGCCGGCAGCCAGGAGCGCCTCAGCACCCTGCGCGGCCGTGCCGCTGTGGCGCGGACACCGGGAAGCTGCGGGGTCGGGCGGACAGTGAGGGTGTCGATCTCCCCGGAGAAGATCCGCTCGTCGTCGGCGTACGCCTCGCCCACCAGGTGGGCGCCGCCCGGTCCGGTGACGGTGGCCTCGCCCACCAGGACCGTTCCGGTCTCGTCCCGGATCAGCGGTACCTCCCTGGCCTCGCCCCGGACCCCGAGCTTGGCGGCGGCCGAACCGGTGGGCAGGTCGTAGGCGCGGGTGGCCGGAGTGGGGTCCTCGGCGACGTACGCGACCTCCATGTCCAGGTTCTCCGTCCGCAGCAGTCGCGTGAGCAGCGCGGCTAGGCCGGCGTCGGTGCCGCACACCACCACCCGGCGTCGATGTCCGATCTCGTACAGCGCGCGGTTCACATCGTCCTTGGTGGGCACCTCACTGCACTCCACGCGCGGGTGCTCGCCCAGGACGGTCGGTACCGGCGCCGAGCCGCAGCGGATGACGATCATGCATCCATCATGGACTCACCGGCGCGCAGGGTCGAACCCGGGCCACGATGACGGCAGGATGGACAGAGTGCACCGCATCGACCTCAACTGCGACCTCGGGGAGGCCCGCCGGGGCACGCCGCGGTGGTCGCGGTCGCTGGCTGCGCGTTCCGGGCCGGATCCCGCTGACGCGGCGCTGCTGGACGTGGTGACCTCCGCCAACGTCGCGTGCGGTTTCCATGCGGGCAACCGACCCACCATGTCCGCGACCGCCGCGGCCGCCGCCGAACGGGGCGTGGCGCTGGGTGCGCACCCGTCCCATAGGGACGCGGCGAACTTCGGGCGGACCGAGATGGAGCTCTCGCGCGCCGAGGTGGCCGACCACGTGCACTTCCAGCTGGTGGAGATGGACATGGCAGCGCGTCGCCGCGGGACACGGGTGCGGTACGTCAAGCCCCACGGCGCCCTCTACAACCGTATCGTACACGATGCGGAGCAGGCGGCCGGTGTGGTGGACGCCGTCCTCCGCTACGCCGAGCTCGCCGGCGAGGAACCGCTGCCCATCCTGGGGCTGCCGGGGTCGGTGGTGCTCTCGCACGCCGGGTCGGTGGGGATCCCCGCCGTGACCGAGGCGTTCGCGGACCGCGGGTACCGCGCCGACGGGACGCTGGTCCCCCGCGGACGGCCCGGCGCGGTGCTCACCGACGCGGACGAGGTCGCCGCCCGCGTGGTGGCCATGGCGAGTGGGCGGGAGATCAGAGCCGACGACGGGACTCAGGTCGTGGTGACCGCGCAGTCGGTCTGTGTGCACGGGGACACCCCCGGTGCGCTCGGGTTGGCGCGCGGGGTCCGGCGGGCGCTCGAGGCGGCCGGGGTGGAGGTGGCGCCGTTCACCGGGCCGGTGTCCGCGCCGCATCTTCCCTCAGCGCCGCCCCCGCCGCGCGTATCGAGGCGGGATGAGGGCGACCGGTCCGGTGTGGGGGACGGACCCCGATGACGACGCCGAGGATCCGCCCCTGCGGAGAAGCAGCGCTGATGCTCGACTGTGCTGACCTGTCCGCGGCTGTGGAGCTGGCGCGGCGCGTGGAGCAGCAGTGTCCGGAGGCGGTGGACGTGGTCGCCGGGGCCCGGACGGTCCTGGTGGCCGCCCGGGATGCCTCGGAACTCCCCGAGCTGCGTCGCGAACTCGAGGAGCTGCTGGCCCGAGACGCGCGTGAGGCTCAGGTCGAGCGCCCTCTCACCCGGCATCACGACGCCGGGGTCCGCGAGGTGATCCTCGACGTCCGCTACGACGGCCCCGACCTGAGCGAGGTTGCTGATCTCGCCGGGCTCTCGACCGACGCTCTGATCCGCCGGCACCAATCGATCACCTGGCGCGCCGCGTTCGGTGGATTCGCGCCCGGGTTCTTCTATCTCGTGGACGAGCGGGACCTCACCGGTGATGCGGACGTGTCGGAGGACCTCCACGGAGCCACCGGAGCGAACGGCGGGCGGGGCCCCGCGGGTGGCGGGCCGAGCCCCGCGGGTGCGCAGCCGCCCGCGCGCCTGCCCGTGGTGCCACGACTGGGCTCCCCCCGACCACGGGTCCCGGCGGGATCGGTGGGGCTGGCCGACCGCTTCTGCGCCGTCTATCCCGGCGCCTCCCCAGGAGGATGGCGACTGATCGGCGCCACTGACGCCCTGCTCTGGGACCCGGACCGCCCGGACCCGGTGCTCCTGGCCCCGGGCGACCGCGTCCGGTTCAGGTCGGTTCATCCGCGGGACGGCTCCCGATGAGCCTGATGATCCTCCGCGCCGGCCCGGCCGCCCTGGTGCAGGACCTGGGCAGACCGGGCCACGCCGCGCTCGGCGTCACCGGCTCGGGCGCCGCCGATCGCGCCGCCGCCGCGCTCGCCCTGCGCTGCGTCGGGACCGACCCTGCGGCAGCGGTGCTCGAGTTGCTGCTGGGCGGGTTGGTGGTCATGACAGACTCCCCGGCGGTGGTCGCGGTGACGGGGGCGCGGGGCCTCGTCGTCGTCACCACCCCTTCCGGTTCCCGGCGCACCGCCGCCACCGGCGAGGTCCTGAGGTTGGACGCCGGTTCGACGCTCGAGATCGGCCGGCCCGGCGTCGGGGTGCGCACCTACCTCGGAGTGCGCGGCGGGGTCGAGGTGCCGCCGGTGCTGGGCAGCAGGTCGCGGGACACCCTCTCCGGGCTCGGGCCGCCGCCGCTGGAGGCCGGCGACGTGCTGGCCGTGGGCGATGCCGTCGTGGGTCCCTGGGCGGACCACTGGCACGCGTCGGGCGGGGACCCGCATCCGGGGTCGGGCACGGGCCCGGGCCCGGGCAGAGGCACAGGCATAGGCACGGGCACGGGCACGGGGTCGGACGGCCGGGGGAGGCGACCCCGGAGCCTTGTGCTGGACGTGATCCCCGGCCCGCGCGACGACCTGTTCCCGCCCGCCGCGTGGCACGTCCTGGCGGAGACGGGGCACGTCAGCGGGCACGCGGACCGGGTCGGCGTGCGCATCGACCCCGCCGGGCCGGTCCCCCGGTCGAGCACCCGCGAGATCCCCAGCGAGGGGATGGTGCGCGGTGCCGTGCAGGTGCCGGCGGACGGGGCGCCCGTCGTGTTCGGGCCCGATCACCCCGTCACGGGCGGATACCCGGTGATCGGGGTGCTCACCTCGCGGTCCTCGGACGCCCTGTCGCAGCTCCTGCCCGGAGCGCCGGTGAGCTTCCGGAGGGTGTCGGACTGACCGACTAGGGTAACCGAGGCGGAACCAGGTACCTTGGACCGTTGGTGTGCGCGGAGTCACCGCCTGCGGGTCGGTTTTCGTCCCTCACCGAATGACGACACTTTTCGAGGTGAAAGCGAACCATGCCAGCGATCGTCCTGATCGGCGCCCAGTGGGGCGACGAGGGCAAGGGTAAGGCCACCGACATCCTCGGTGGCCGCGTCGAGTACGTGGTCAAGCCCAACGGCGGGAACAACGCAGGGCACACCGTGGTGGTGGGCGGCGAGAAGTACGAGCTCAAGCTCCTGCCCGCCGGCATCCTCTCGCCCACGGCCGTGCCGGTGATCGGCAACGGTGTGGTGGTCAACCTCGAGGCGCTGTTCGAGGAGATCGACGGCCTCGAGGCCCGCGGCGCCGACACCTCGCGGCTGCGCATCTCCGCCGATGCCCACCTGGTGGCCCCGTACCACCAGGCGCTGGACAAGGTGACCGAGCGGTTCCTGGGCAAGAAGGCCATCGGGACCACCGGTCGAGGCATCGGCCCCACCTACGCGGACAAGGTCTCGCGAGTGGGGATCCGCGTCCAGGACGTCTTCGACGAATCCATCCTGCGGCAGAAGATCGAGGGCGCGCTGCACCTCAAGAACCAGATCTTCGTCAAGATCTACAACCGCCGGGCGGTCGAGGTCGAGGAGATGGTCGAGTACTTCCTCGGATACGCCGACCGGCTCCGGCCCATGGTCAGCGACACCACCCTCATGCTCAACCAGGCACTGGAGCGCGGCGAGTCCGTGCTGATGGAGGGCGGCCAGGCCACCATGCTGGACGTCGACCACGGCACCTACCCGTTCGTCACCTCGTCCAACCCCACCGCCGGCGGCGCCTGCGTGGGGTCGGGCGTCGGGCCCACCAAGATCACGCACTCGCTGGGCATCGTCAAGGCGTACACCACGCGCGTGGGCGCCGGTCCGTTCCCCACCGAACTCTTTGACAAGTGGGGCGAATACCTGCAGGTCACCGGTGGTGAGGTGGGCGTCAACACCGGTCGCACCCGACGTTGCGGGTGGTACGACGCCGTGATCGCCCGCTATGCCGCGCGCGTCAACGGCTTCACCGACTACTTCCTGACCAAGCTCGACGTGCTCACCGGCATCGGCGAGATCCCGATCTGCGTGGCCTACGACGTCGACGGGGTGCGGCACGACGAGATGCCCATGTCGCAGACCGACTTCCATCACGCCACGCCCATCTACGAGACCATGCCCGGATGGGAAGCCGACATCACCGGGGCGCGCGAGTTCGGTGACCTGCCGCCGGAGGCCCGCGACTACGTGCTGCGGCTCGAGGAGCTGGCCGGCTGCCACATGTCCTACATCGGCGTCGGTCCGGGCCGCGACCAGAACGTGGTGCGGCGCGACATCCTGGGGTGAGTCGGACGGCAGGGCGGCGTCGATCGGCAGGCCGCCCCTTCCGGCGACCCGTTGCGAGTGGGGCGTCGACTCGCGGGTAGGACGTCGACTCGCGGGATCGCGCGACGGGGGAGTCCTACGGGGATATAGTCGCCCTGCGGTCACGGATCTGCGGCCGGCCGCGTCCCCTCGACGATCGGACGACGTTCATGCCTTCCCTCGCCCGTCTCGGCGTCGCCGCCGCGACCACCGTCCTCGCTTCTGTCACGGTCTGCTCAGGGGCGGGGGTGGCGGGAGCGCAGGAACCGCCGGCGGCCCCGTTGACGGCAACGGCCCAGGACGCTCCCGGCTCGACCCACACCAGCCCCAGTGCCCTTACCGTCTCCCGTTCGTCCGGTGAGCCCATCGTGTCCTATGCCAACCGGTCCGGACGCGACCTGTTCTGCCTGACGATCCTGAGTACCGCAGAGGTCGTCGACGCCTACTACGACTTCCTCCGTGCTCTCGGGCCGGACGCGGGGGAGGTCGATCTACCCGTCGAGCTCGAGGCGGCGGTCGAGGCCGCTACGCAGGTCGGCCGATTCGGGTATCTCACCTTCGATTCGGCGCCCGGCTCACGCGGACCCGTCGACCCGGTGTTCGCCGTGCTCCCGGAGGACGAGTCCTTTGCCCTCGAGGCGGTGTCGAGCTGTCGCGGGGACGACTATGTCGAGGTCGAGAGGACGACCTCGGGCGGTTTCCTCGGGTCACTTCCGATGGGCTCTGCGGACCTCTCGGCCGGCGGTGGGGAGCCCGCTGGCTCACTCGCGCTGGGCGCGATCGCCTCGGTCGGTGTGGGTGTCGGCGTCGGAGTGGCCACCGGAGTGATCCCGCCGCCCGCGCTCTGAGCGCTGGGCCGGGCTGGGCTCGGCTGGTCGGCTCGGTTCAGCAACTCGGGTCGGCTCAGCAACTCGGTTCGGCTGGTCGCGTCAGCTGTGGACCGCGGCCCCGCTGACGTGTCAGCTCGGCAGGCCCGGGAACGGTGGGAGCTCGAAGGCGCCACCTGCCACCCCCGCGCCGATGGCCAGAGCTGCCGAGACACCGAGCCCCGCGATGATGAGCAGGCCGGCTCCGATGATCGGGTTGTCCAGTGAACCGCCGTCTGCGGACCCTGATGCCTGCGCGACGTAGGCGACATGGCCTTCCGGCGTGGGACCGGCGTGGGCCGGGGCGACAGCGATAGTGGTGGCGGCAGCCAGAGCGATAGCGGTGGCAGCGGTGGCGGTTCTCGTGATCATGCCCCCACTATCGCGGCGCGGCCGTTCGGCATTACCTACGAGCCTCGTGAGCAGTCCCGGGCAGGGCTGCGCAACCGCCGACACGGGGAATGCAGCGAGTTCCTGGAGGTGTCGGCCGAGTGGCTTCGTCCCAGAACCCGCCGACGATTCCCGGATCGAGACGAGTCTTCACCGAACGCGCTCAGTCGCGCGCCTCGGCCGCCTCTCAACTCCTGACCTGCTCTCTCGCTTCCGCCTTTGCTCTCGCGCTTCCGCGTCTGCTCGCCCTTCGACCTGTTCTCTCGACCTGTTCTCTCGATTGGAGCGATCGCCGCACGAGCAGTTCTCGCTTCTCCGACCAGCTCGGTGACCGGGCGCAGCTCGGTGACCGGGCGCAGGCTGTGGATGGTCGTCCGCCTCGTCCACAGTGGTCGTCTGGAGGCCGAGGGCAGGGTGATCGCGTAGCACGATGCCACCATGTCAGCGACATCTCCACACACTGTGCGAACTCCGAGGCGTGAGGCAGCCTTCGTCAGAGCCATCTACGGGGGCGAGCCGTTCCTGGTCAACAGTGCATTGGCCGCAGGTATCCTCACCAGGCAGGATCTGCGCACCCGCTTCCGGCGGCTGCACCCACGGGTCTATGTGCGGGCGTCGGCCGAGCTCGACACAGCGCAGACCATTCGCGCTGCCTGGTTGTGGGGCGGGCCCCGGTCGGTGATCTGCGGGGGCGCCGCCGGGTACCTGGCCGGGGAGGCGTACTTCGGGGAGGAGCTCGTCCGCCAGGAGGTCCAACTCTGGCGGCCGAGCTGGCGCAGCCCCCCGCCAGGAATCGCCGTCCGCAAGTGGACCGCCACCCCCGAGCATGTGCTGTGGCAGGGGATGGCTGTGACCACCCCGGCAAGAACGGCGATCGACCTCGCCCGGCACCTGGGCTCGGATATCCGGGCAGTCGCGGCGCTGGATTCCATGTGCAGATCGGGTGGCACCGATCCGGACGCGATCGCGGGAGCGGCGTTCGCAATGGCAGGTCAGACCGGGGTCAGGCGCGTGCTGGGGCTCCTGCCCGCCGTGGATCCACTGGCGGAGTCGCCCAAGGAGTCCGAACTGCGGCTGCTCATGAGGCGGACTGATCTGCCGATGTTCGTCTCGCAGGTGGAGGTCAGGGACGAATCCGGCGGTCTCGTGTCGCGGCTCGACCTGGCAAACCGCAGGTGGAAGGTCGGATTGCAGTATGACGGCCACGAACACCTGACCAGGGCCCGCCGAGACGCGGACTCCGTGGCGATGCTGCGCCTGGCATCCCTCGGATGGGAGGTGAGGCGAGTGACGCAAGGGCTGCTGAACACCCCGCGGACGCTCACCCGATTCGTCCACGGGGCATTCGAGAAGCAAGGGTGGGAGCAACCCGGTCGACAGGGTCGCCCCCGATGAACTCCGATGCCAGCCACTGCACGCCGATCGCATTCGCCGGAACCCATCGCGTTCTGTGAAACGGCGTCACGTTCTGCGAGAGGTCTACTCGGCCGATGCGTCCAGGATCGCGCTGGACCGCCTTGCCAGCGCCGCGCGGTCAGCGCAGGTGCCGGAAGGCGTTGCGGACCGCGTCCGCGGCGTCCTCGGCATCGAACCCCGCCCCCGCGGCCCGCTCTGCGAACTCCTCCGCGGCCCGGGCCAGTACCGCGCCGGGCAGATCGGCCGCCGAGACGAACGTCCCCGAGCGGCCGCGGCCCTCCAGTACCCCCGACTCCTCGAGTTCGCGGTAGACCTTGGCGGCGGTGGCGCTGGAGACGCCGACCTCCTCCGCGAGCGTGCGCACGGCGGGCAACCGGGTCCCGGCCGTGAGCACCCCACGCCGGACGCCCTCGACTATCTGCCCCTTGAGTTGGCGGAACGGCGGCTCCGCCGAGGCGGGGTCGACGGCCAGGGTCATCCCGGCCACCCGGGAGCCACTGCCCGGCGAGTGAGGAGTGGCTCCCGGCCCCGACCCGCTCATGGTCAGGCCCAGACCTGCTCGATCGACGTCACCTCACGCGGCGGGGCGGCCGGGACGGCGGGCGCAGGGGTACGCGAGAACCGCGGCGCGGGCGCCGGGCCCATGTCCCCGCCGACCTCGACGAAGGTCTCCCTCGCCGTCAGATGGGGATGGGACAGCGCCTCGGTGTAGGTCAGTACCGGGGTCGTGCAGGCGTCGGTGCCGTAGAAGAGCTCCGCCCACTCGTCACGGGGCTTCTCGGCGAACTTGGCCGCGATGATCTCGCGCATCTCGTCCCAGCGGTCCATGTCGAACTGGCCGGGCATGCCTTCGCCGTCGATGCCGAGCAACCGGGCGAACTCGGCGTAGAACTGCGGCTCGAGGCAGCCCACGGCCATGAATTTGCCGTCAGAGCAGGTGTAGACGTCGTAGAAGGGGAAGCCGGTGTCGAGCATGTTGGTCCCGGCGACGTCCGACCACTGGTCCCGGGCGCGCATGGCCCACTGGAACTGGCCCAGCACGGAGGCACCGTCGGTCATGGCGGCGTCGATGACCTGGCCCTTGCCGGAGGTCGCCCGCTCGATGATCGCGGCGAGAATGCCCTGGATGAGGAACATCGAGCCACCGCCGAAGTCGCCGACCAGGTTGAGCGGCGGCACGGGGCGCTCGCCTTTGCGGGCGGTGGCGTTGAGGTGGCCGGTGAGCGAGATGTAGTTGAGGTCGTGACCGGCGGTGTGGGCGAGCGGGCCGTGCTGACCCCACCCGGTCATCCGCGCGTAGACGAGCCGGGGGTTGAGCTCGAGGCTCTCCTCGGGGCCGAGTCCCATGCGTTCGGTCACCCCGGGCCGGAAGCCCTCGACCAGCACATCGGCCTTGGCGATCAGGTCGCGGACCTGCGCCAACCCGTCGTCGCTCTTGAGGTTCGCCTCCACCACGGTCCGGCCGCGCCGGGTGATGTGCGCCCAGCCGCCGACCTGGGTGGCGAGTTCGCCGGGGCGCATGACGGTCACGACGTCGGCGCCCAGGTCGGCGAGCATCATGCAGGCGTGGGGGCCGGGGCCGATGCCGTTGAGTTCGACGACGCGGATGCCGGCGAGGGGTCCGGGGGAGGCAGTGGTCACAGGTGTGCCCTTTCGTGTGGCGTTGCACACACGGTATCGCCTGCCGGTCGGCGGGAGCCGGGGAGCATGCGATAGGACGCCCGTCGCCAGGTCTCTACTAGCGTGGGCACCATGACCGCAGCGCACGATCCCCTCGCCCCGCCCGTCGTCGACCGCGTCGGCACGCCGGGTACCCCGGACGCGACCCGCGTGATGCTGCTGGGCTCCGGAGAGTTGGGCAAGGAGGTCACGATCGCGCTGCAGCGCCTGGGTGTCGAGGTGATCGCGGTGGACAGGTACTCCGGCGCCCCCGCCCACCAGGTCGCCCACCGCAGCCACACGATCGACATGACCGACTCAGGCGAGGTGCGGCGGGTGGTGGAGCTCGAGAAGCCGCAGGTGATCCTGCCGGAGATCGAGGCCATCGCCACCGCCGCGTTGGCGCAGATCGAACAGGACGGGCTGGCCCGGGTGGTGCCGACCGCCCGCGCCGTGCAGCTGACCATGGACCGCGAGGGCATCCGCCGTCTGGCCGCCGAGGAGCTGGGGCTGCCCACGAGTCGCTACGCTTTCGCCTCGTCGCGCGAGGAGTTGCAGGAGGCGTGCGATCGGATCGGGTTCCCGTGCCTGGTCAAGCCCACGATGTCGTCGTCAGGAAAAGGGCAGTCCTCCCTCCACGGCCCCGAGGACGTGGAGGCCGCCTGGGCCTACGCGCAGTCGGGTGCGCGGGTGACGGGGGCGCGCGTGATCGTGGAGTCGTTCGTGGACTTCGAGTACGAGATCACCCTGCTCACGGTCCGGAGCGTTGACCCGGCCACCGGGGCGATCCGCACGGATTTCTGCGAGCCGATCGGTCACCGTCAGGAGCGCGGCGACTACGTCGAGTCGTGGCAGCCCCAGTCCATGACCCAGGATGCCTACGACTCGGCGCGCTCGGTCGCGGCGCGCGTGACCGGCGCACTCGGCGGGGTCGGGGTGTTCGGGGTCGAGCTGTTCGTGCAGGGCGTCGACGTCTACTTCTCCGAGGTGAGCCCGCGGCCGCACGACACCGGTCTGGTGACGCTGCGCAGCCAGGTGCTCAGCGAGTTCGACATGCACGCCCGCGCCGTCCTGGGCCTACCGGTGGTCACGACCATGTCCAGCCCGGGTGCGTCGGCGGTGATCTACGGCGGCTCCGGCCTCGCGGGGGACGGCTCCGGCACGGGCTCGGGCGGGGGCGGCGCCGGCGGTGGGACGGTGGAGGGGGTCGGGTTCGAGGGAGTCGCCCGTGCGCTCGCGGTGCCGGAGTCGGATCTGCGACTGTTCGGCAAGCCCTCGGCCAGCGAATTCCGCCGTATGGGCGTGGCCGTGGCGACCGCCGAGGACGTGGAGACCGCGCGGGAGCGCGCCCGCGAGGCCGCCTCGCGTGTGACGGTGGTGACGTAGACGGTGCGCTGCGCGGAGGTCGGTTCGACAGGGCCCGGATGGAGGGGAACCCGATAGATGACGACGACGAACTCGGTCGCCGACGAGGCCCGCGGGTTGCCCAGTGAGCCGTCCGCTTCGTGGATCCGGACACTCGTCGTGTCCACCCTGCTGATCTGGCTGGCGGTGCTGGCCTGGCAGGTGATGGTGCTCCCCGAGCGGGTCCCGATCCATTTCGGTTCCGGGGGGCGGGCTGACGGGTGGTCCACCAAGGCCGGAGCGCTGGCGTTCTCGGGGCTGCTGCCGCTCACCGTGCTGGCGTTGATCCCGCTCACGTCCCTGCTCGTCCTGCGGGCGCCGGAGCTCATCAACGGTCCCAACAAGCAGTGGTGGACGTCGACCGCTCCGAGGTTGCGCAGGTTCGAGCGACTGGTCCGTGAGGACCTGTGGCTGATCGTGGTGGTCACACTCGCGCTCCTGGTGGCGATGCAGGCGGGGATCGTGATCGCCTCCGGGTCGCCGGACCAGCGGATGCCGGAGGGGCTGCTTTACGGCGGTATGGCGTTGTTCGGTGTGGGTCTCGTCGCGGTGCTGCTCCGGATGTACGTGGGTAGTCGGTACGCCGAGCACCCTGACCTGCACTGACCCTGTGGATGGTCGTCCGAACTATCCACCGCCCCCGCCGAGGGGCCTGACCCGACCCCGGCCCTGCCAATAGCGTCATTCACGAGCGGCCCGGATCCACGGGCCCGGGAGGGGGCGGGTCGATGGCGGAACCAGGAACGGGACTCTGGCCGGCCGAGGCGACCACGGTGTCGTTCGAGCGGACCCCGCTGGCGGGCGAGGCGTCTCGGGTCCGTGGGGCCGGTGCGCACGCAGCCGATCAGGCGGATTCTCTGGCCGCCGCGCTCGGCCAGGCTGGCGAGGCGGCCATCGCCTCGGGGGCGGGACCGCGCGGTGGCCTGCTCAGCGGCGCTGCGTTGGAGGAGTGCGCGGCCTTGCTGGCGCGACGGTCGCGCGACGACGCCGAGGAGATCGGCCGGATCGCCGGGCAAATGGAAAGGGCGCTGGAGCTGCTCGCCACAGCCGACGAGGAGGGGGCCCGGGGTGTCGCCGGCGCTGGGGGTTGAGACTCAGCGGGTTGAGACGCTGGTGATCGCTCTGGACCACGCCGAGTCCAGGTCTGCGGCGGTGGGGCGGGAGACCGAGGGGGCCGCGGCGGACCTGGATGCCGTGGTCCGGAGGCTCGCAGGAGGCCTTGGTGGGGTGGGTGGCGCCCGTACTGCAGCCGTAGCGACGGGGTTGGGCGACGCACCGGGCCCGGGGGATGGCGGGTCCGGTGTCTGGGGCCCGGGTTCGGCGGGTGGCTGGTTCGGCCACGCCGGATCGCGCGCCCGCGCGCGGGTTGCAGACGCGGCCGCCGAGGCCAGGATGCTCTCCGGCGCCTGTCTCTATCTGGCGGATGTCCTGCGGGTGGAGGGCTCGAGGCTGTCGAGAGCCCTGATCGCGTGGGCGGACGACGAGCGGCGGCGTCCGGGCGAGGGCGACCACACGGAGGTGATCGACGCCGACCTGGCGCTGTCGGTGCGATTGCGCGAGGTGGCCGACTCCCTGGCCGGGCACACGGATGCCGCGGCGGTGGCCTGCCTCGACCTGTCCGGGACGACGGGTGACGATCCCCGCGCGGTGGCCGGGTTGTGGCACTCCCTCGGCCCGGCGGAAAGGGAGAGGCTCGCGCGGGACCATCCGGATCTGGGATCGGTGGCCGGGCTGTCCTCGGCGACCCGGGACGCGATCAACCGGACGCGGCTACGCAGGCTCGTGGCGGCTGGACCGACACCCGGGCTCCTCGCGTTGAGCGATCACCTCGCCGAGGATCCCGGCCGGCATCTGCTCGCGCTCCATCGGGACGGCCGGGCGGTGGTGGCGAGCGGGGACCCCGACGGTGCGGACGGCGTGGTGACGCTGATCCCCGGCACGGGCTCGTCGACCCAGTCGATCGATCGCACCGCCGAGCGCGCGCAGGCGATGTGTGAGGCCGGCGCGGAGAACTCGACCGGGTCGTGCGTCTCCGTGTCGTGGCAGGGATACGACGCCCCGGAGAAGGTCACCGACGCGGGATTCTCGGCGGCGCCCGCGCGTGCGCATGCCCACGACCTGAGGACCTTCGCCGCGGGCCTGGATGCCGTCGAGAGGATGGACGGTGTGGACTCCCCGCACGCGGCGGTCGGCTACAGCTACGGATCCGCGGTCCTGGGCGCGGCGGCGGCGGATCCGAGCGGACTGGCCGCGGACCGGATGATCCACGTGGGTAGCCCCGGCGCGACCGTCGACACGGTCGCGCAGCAGTGGGTCGATGAGGGCGGGACCGCGCGGCAGGCCGGGGAGCGCGACGTGGTGGGTGTGGCCTCGAGATGGGACCCGGTGCCGTGGTGGTCGATCACCGGTGTCCTGGGCGCACGGCCGGGGACGGAGGACTTCGGGGGCCTCTCGGTGGACGTCACCGAACCGGGGTCCGGGCCCGGGTCGACGCGGGGCGCGCACTCGGCCTACTTCGACCGCGGGACGGTGTCGCTTGCCGAACTCGGCAGGCTCATCGGGGATCGGGATTGACCCCTTTTAGGCTATGCGCCGGGGACGTCCGAGTAACCGGCGGCGTCGGCCGATCCGGGGACGTCAGAAGAACCGGCGGCATCGGCCGAGCCGGCGGAGCCCCGTGCCGCCGCGAGCATCTCCTCCCGACCTCCGAGTTTGGTGCGCTCGCGGCCGCCCTCCCGGCCGAGGGCGCGCTCGCGGGAGTCGATCGCCGCCCACCCGTCGCCGTCGATCACCGACACACCTCGCTCGGCGAGCAGGTCGCGGACGGCCTGCGGGTCGGTCTCGGCGGGGTCGACCAGGGCGCCGGCCTCGATATCGTCGGTGAGGGCGTGCACCGTGTCCACCGCGCAGTGGCGGTTGGTGCCGATCACCCCGGTGGGCCCGCGCTTGATCCACCCGGCGACGAACAGTCCCTTGACGGGCTCCCCGCCCGGCGCGCTGAGCACCCGACCGCCGTCGTTGGGGATGGTGGCGGTCGCATCGTCGAAGGGCACGCCCTGGAGAGCGTCGGAGCGATACCCGACCGCGCGGTACACCGCATCGACTTCGAGCTCCTCGAACTCGCCGGTGGCGCGCACCCGGGTCCCGTCCGGTTCTGTGCGCTCCAGCCGGAGGCCGGTGACGAACCCGCCGGGGCCGAGGATCTCGACGGGAGTGCGGTGGAAGCGGAAACGCACCACGCGTCCGCCGGCGGCGAGAGCGGCCTCCTCCGCCGCGTCGGGGGACTCGTGTCCCGCCTCCGACTGCGCGGCCGCCCACTTGGCCAGCTGATCGCAGACCTGTCCGGCCCGGCGATCGTGTTCCAGGTGGTCGCGCGCCTCGTCGTCGTACTCCAGGTCGGCCGGGTCCACGACGATCGTCACACCCTCCACCTTGTCCATCTCCCGCAGCTCCAGGGGGGTGAACTTGGCGTAGGCCGGACCGCGGCGGCCGGTCACGGTGACGACGCGGGTGGCGCTGGTGCCGAAGCCCTCGCGGACGTGCTCGGGGATGTCGGTGGCCTCGAGTTGCTCGGGGGTGCGCACCAGCATCCGCGCGATGTCGAGCGCGACGTTGCCCACGCCCACCACGGCGGCGCGTTCGGCGGTCAGGGCCCAGGTGCGGTCGGCGTCCGGGTGACCGTCGTACCAGGTGACGAACTGCGCGGCGCCGTAGGAGCCCTCGAGGTGCTCCCCGGGGATGCCGAGTCCGCGGTCGGCGAGGGCGCCGGTGGCGAGGATGACGGCGTGGTAGAGCCGGGGGACGTCGTCCAGCGTGAGGTCCCGGCCGAACTCGACGTTGCCGAGGAACCGGATCCGCGGGTCTGTGACGATCGCCTCCAGCGTGCGGGCGATGCCCTTGATCCGCGGGTGGTCCGGTGCGACACCGTGGCGCAGCAGGCCGTACGGCACGGGCAGCTTGTCGATGCAATCCACGACGATGTCCCTGCCGTGCTGGTCGGCCCACGCCAGCAGGGCCTCGCAGGAGTAGACGCCCGCCGGTCCGGATCCGACGACGGCCACTCTGATCGGGGCGGCGGAGGGGGTCGGTGCCATGGTCCGATCATGGCACGGGGGCGCGCCCGGCGGACCTCGACCGGGCGGACTCGTGGCACAGGGAGCATAATCAGGGCCCATGAGCGATTACGCCGGGGACCTCGCGCCGCGACAGGCGTGGGATCTTCTCGCCTCCGACCCCTCCGCCGTCCTGGTGGACGTGCGCACGAGCGCCGAGTGGCAGTGGGTCGGCGGCGCCGACCTGTCGGAGCTGGGCAGGCGCGCGGTGGGAATCGAGTGGATGACCTCGGCGGGCGAGCCCAACCACCGCTTCCTGGAGCAGCTCGGCGAGGCGGGCGTGGACGCCGACACGCCGGTGTTGTTCCTGTGCCGCAGCGGGCACCGGTCGGCCGCCGCCGCGAGCGCTGCCACCGCCGCCGGTCTGGGCCCCGCCTACAACGTGGCCGAGGGATTCGAGGGCGACCCGGACGCGGAGGGTCACCGCGGCACGACCAACGGGTGGAAGGTCGCCGGACTGCCCTGGCGCCAGTCCTGATCCGCCTGACCCACCCCCGCCGAGCCCGCCACGATTACCGACCCGCCACCCGCACCACCGACCACACACTCAGAAAGCAGCGGATGAGAAACAACGAGCTCCCCGACGGACTCCACCCCGACACCCTGGGGGTGCGGGCCGGGCAGATGCGCACGGCCTTCGAGGAGACCGCCGAGCCGATGTTCCTCAACTCCGGTTACGTCTACGAGTCCGCCGAAGCGGCTGAGGCGTCGTTCAACGGGGACATCCAGCGGTTCGTCTACTCCCGCTACGGCAACCCCACCGTGGCGATGTTCCAGGAGCGGCTGCGGCAGATCGAGGGCGCCGAGGCGTGTTTCGCCACCAGTTCCGGGATGTCGGCGGTGTTCGTCTCGCTGGCCGCGCTGCTCGGCAACGGTTCGCGGCTCGTGGCCTCGCGGGCGTTGTTCGGCTCCTGTTACGTCATCTGCGCGGAGATCCTGCCCCGCTGGGGCGTGGAGACGGTGTTCGTGGACGGCGCCGACCTGGACCAGTGGCGTGAGGCGCTCAGCCAGCCGACCGACGCCGTGTTCTTCGAGACCCCCTCCAACCCCATGCAGGAATTGGTGGACGTGCGGGCGGTCTGCGATCTGGCGCACGAGGCCGGCGCGCAGGTGGTGGTGGACAACGTCTTCGCCACCGTCCTGCACCAGAAGCCGCTCGAGCTGGGCGCGGACATCGTCGTCTACTCGGCCACCAAGCACATCGACGGCCAGGGCCGGGTCCTGGGCGGAGCCGTGTTGGGGCCGGAGGAGTACATCGCCGGACCAGTGCAGAACCTGATGCGTCACGCAGGGTTCGGTATGAGCGCCTTCAACGCCTGGGTGTTGCTCAAGGGCCTGGAGACCATGGGCCTGCGGGTCGAGCGCATGTCCGCCAACGCGCTCGAGGTGGCGCGGTTCCTCGAGTCGCACGACGCGGTGGACTGGGTCCGGTACTCGATGCTGCCGTCGCACCCGCAGTACGACCTGGCCCGCGAGCAGATGTCGGGCGGGGGATCGGTGGTGACGTTCGGCCTCAAGTTCGACGACGACGAGGCGGACCGGGGCAAGGGACGGTGCTTCTCGCTGCTCAACGCGCTGAGGATCATCGACATCTCCAACAATCTGGGCGACGCCAAGACCCTGGTCACCCATCCCGCGACCACTACCCACGCGTCAATGGAGCCCGAGGCGCGCGCTGCCGTGGGGATCGCCGACAACGTGGTCCGCCTCTCGGTGGGTCTGGAGTTCGCCGGAGACCTCATCGAGGACTTGCGTAGGGGTTTAAACTAAGTTTCATGCGGTCACATGGCGGCGCGTCCCGGACGAGGGTGGCGGTGCTGCCCGCCGCTCATCCCGCCGTCCGCCGGATCACCGGGCTGGGGTGCTCGGAGCGCATCGAGATCGTGCCGATCCGGCCGGGCGCGGTCAACGGCGAATCCCACCCCGGCACGTATGCCAGGGACCCCGGCCCGGGCCCCGATCCGGACCTGAATCACGTGGACGTGGCCCACGTCCATTTCGGTTACGACTACCTGAATCCCGAGAGTGCCCGGGATGTGATCGAGTACCTCTCCCGAGCCGGGGTCCCCATGGTGTTGACCGTGCACGACATCGTCTACCCCTCCCACGAGGACGCGCGGCCACACCGAAGTCACACCGGCACGCTCGTCGGGGCCGCGGCGCAGGTGCTGACGCTGACCGAGGTCGCGGCGCGGGAACTGTGGGTGAGGTGGGGCGTGGACGCGATGGTGGTGCCTCATCCCAGGTTGCTCGACGAGGCCGAGGTCTCCGCCGCCATCCGCGCCTCCCGACATCTCCGGGCTCCCGGGGACGTCGTGGTGGGGGTGTTGTTGGAACGGATGGGCGAGAACATCGAGGGGCCGGAACTCCTGGATCTGCTGGCGCCCGTGGCGGCCGGCCGGCGCGGCGCGCACCTGCGGATCGTCGTGGAGTCCCAGGCCTGGCGTGATGCGTGCGGCGAGGACCGCGAGAGCGGCGGGCACCACCTGGTCGCCGAACTCGCGGCGGAGGGCGGGTGGGAGTCGGTGCGGCTGACCCGCTACGAGGCCCGGGACCTCGGGCCGTTGCTCGCCGAGTTCGCCGCCCTGGACGTGTGCGTGCTGCCGTACCGCTTCGCCACCCACTCCACCTGGCTGGAGATGTGCCGGGACCTGGGGGTGGCGCCGGTGCTCCCGGCCGTGGGGTTCCTGCGCGAGCAGTGGTTCGACCGCTGTGATCCGGACGAGCACTCCGGTGAGGTGTACGACCCCCGGGATCCCGGCAGCCTGACGTGGGCGGTGCACACCGCGATCGACGAACCCCGGTCGGCGCCGCCGCGCGTCGAGGGCGCCGATCCCAGGATGGTGATGGCCACGCACGAGCGGGTGTACCGGGCCGCGGCCCGTCGCCGTGAGGCGGCCAGCGACGTCTCGTGAGGTCGGGTTGCCGCGAGCGTCAGGTTCCGGCGTCCGCGCGGGTGATCTCGATGGGCCAGGCGAGCATGAGGACCGAGTCGGGGGCCGGGGACGCCGAGTCCATGCTCAACTCGAGGCACACGGTCACGGGCGGTCCGGCGGTGGTCCGGGTGGCGGCGGGCAGCACCAGCGGTTCGTCGACGGTGGCGGCGTCCACGGGTTCGGGCTGGGCCGCGTCTCCGACCAGGATGCTGGGGGCGCCACTGGCGAACGTGGGCGCGGCGCAGGCGCCTCCACTCGTGGTGACCGCCCGGATCCTGACCTCGGCGGCAGTCGCGGGATCGCCCTCCACCAGCGCGCCCCTGTCGATCACCACGTGGGCGTCCGCGAGGGAGTCCACGCTCGTCCTGAGGGTCAGGGGCTGGTACGCGGACCGGGTGCGCAGCGCCGCGGTGTCCACCCGGACGGGGAAGTGCCCTCCGTAGCTGGAGATGGGCGCGGTCCAGGTGGTGCCGAAGTCGGTGGAGGCCTGCACGGACCAGGATGAACTGCGCAGGGCCTGCTCGCGGGCGTCCTCCCCGCGGTCCTGCATGACGAGGGTGGCTCCCAGTGCACAGGCGGAGGCGGAACCGAGGGCGACCAGCGCGGTGGCCGCGTGTCGAATCCGCATAGCTCCTCCGAAAGCCATCACCCGGCGGTCGGACCGGGAGTGGGGCTCCGGTGCGGGCTGACCCGCGATGACCGCCGATTCATCCAGGTTATGGTCGCCAGTAGCCGAATCGTTACATTTACGCCCGGTGCGTGGCGAATCTCACCGACGGCCCCGGTCGAGGGGCGCGTCAACGCACATACACAACCGTGCCGGTCTCGCGGTTGATGGCGGCCCATCGCCACCCGTCGGAGTCAGGATCACTCGACGTGAATGTTCTCCAGTCGCCGCTCGGGCGGGTCCCCCCATCAATCCAGGTGTCGAGCGCGGGGAGGGCGGTGGGGGCGTCGGAGGGCACGGCGCCGCCCTTGACGACGACGTCGAGATCTTCCCCGTCCACCTCGACGGTCCCCACGGTCTGGGTCTGGGCGGTTGAAGAGAGGGTTCCAGGGGCGGTGGGGATGGCGGTCGCGAGGGAGGTGCTCGTCGTGGTGGCGGTCTTCGTCGCCAGCGGGGTGGTGGTGTCGTTCGTCGTCGCGGTGGGGGTCGATCCAGCGGTCGTGGTCGCGTCCGCATCGGACGGGTTCGGTGGCTCGGAAGTAGCGGTCTCGGATGCGGTGGTCTCCTCCAGTGGCGAGGTCACAGTTGTGGCGGGTGGCAGCTCGGCCGAGACGCCGTCTTCATCGTTCGAGGCGCGTGAGGCCACGCGGGCGAACGTCGATGGCAGGTTTCCGTTCACATCGGGGACTGGCGCGTCTGTCACCGATACCGGCACGGCGGCGGGATCGGCAGGGTAGGCGGGCGGATTGATCGGCTCGAACTGGGCCGCGAGCGGCTGGTGGTCGCTCCCCGGCAACGTGACCGCGCATTCGGATCGAGAGAAGACCATAGTGAACGATCCAAGATGTTCCCGGTTGCTCACACGGTATTGATCGATCGTCATGTATAGATCCGAGAGCGCATACCCATGGGTGGTGTACGCGCGAGATGTCAGAGTGGCGCGGATGTAGACGGGGCCCTCGACCCAGCGCGGAATGAGGTCGCCGGTACGGTAACGAGGTCGCAGCCAAGCGGTGACGCGCTTGTTCACTTGCGGCACCAGGGCTGTGTACTCCGACTCCGGGCTGGACGGAAGAAGGGTCGAAAAACTTGAGATGATCCCCACGCTGCCACCCTTGTTGGGGAAGCTCGTGGTCGGAGTGGAAGCGCTCGACTGGCCATCAGGGGCGCACTCGGCCATTGTGGTGACGTAATCGGTTTCCATCCAGACGATCGGCTGTTCACTGGCGTTGGAAGGATTCGCGTAACCGCCTGAGCGGCCCCACCCCTTGGATCGCGTCTGCGAATCACTCCGCGTGTACGCCGGTCCGGCGGTGGTGCACCCAGAGTGTGAGCCGGCAGTCGTCCCGGGCGCGGCAGATTGGACACAGAACGTCACGCCCGTTGACGGCCTTGAGCTGGGTGTTCGCACCTCAAAGTTCGGAGCGAACCCGTCCAGATTGATGTCGCCCAGTGTGCCCGTGGTCTGCCCGGTCGAGGCGCCGGCCGAGTTGCGACGGTCCTGCCGTTCCGCCAGTGCGTTGACAGGCGTGGGAGGGAATAGCCCCGTCGTCCGATCCGGGTAACTAGCGTAATTCCAGTACGCATTGGTGCTGGACCTGGCCCACCCGTTCGAGGGCCACGAGGCGGTGATGTTCGCCTCTGTCACCTCGGTGTCGCTCCACGCCGCCTCCGTCTCTTCGGCCCCTCCGCCCAGGACGCCGGACAACGCGAGCATGCCGACAAGGGCGAGCGCGCCGGTTGAGGCGGCGGTGCGGCGGAGACGGTCGGGGGGGCCGGAGATTCTCATGTCACTTCTGCTTTCGGGGCCAGAAAGCCCACACGACAAGAAACGACGCCGCGACAGTGATTCCGGCCATGTACTTAGGTTGACTTATCGAGGACACGGGGTAGGCGAGGCCGGGTGCATGCCAGAGCACCTTCCTGACCTCGGTGACCACATAAGGTCGCGGGTCCGGGGAGTCGTTGGCGTCCCCCTGCATCTCGATCGAGTAGGAACCGCCGTCGATCCGAGTGACGGAGACGACGCGGTGAGTCACAGGGAGCTGACCCGCATCCCGCGGCACGGTGGCGACCTCCCCGACCTCGATCTCTGAGGCCGGGATTTGTCTGACAACGGCAAGGGAACCGGTGGGGATGGTGGGCGACATCGAACCGGTTTTGAACATGATCAAGCTGATGTTCAGAGCGAATGCCGCGGTGGTGGCGATGATGCAGACGACGCCCAGCAATGCCAACAGGGTGAGGACGCCGTCTTCGACTCTGGAAAGGATGTTCTTCCGAGACGCATCGGTCGGCACCGGTTCATCCTCGCGTTCGAGGGCTGGGATCGCCGGGGTACTCATGAGGGGCTGCCGGTGAAAACCCAGTAGGGATGGATGGACTTCCCGTTGGAATCGGGTGAGAGTGTGGTGACGTTTGACGCCAAAGTGAACCGGAAGCACACCATGTAAGTGCTGCCCCCGGATGCGTCTAGGGTGAATGTGGTGGAGGGTGCCGGGGCACCCATGGAGACGAAGCCATCGCTCAACGCCCCTGCGGTCCCGAACAGCCGTGCCGAGGTGACGTTCAGCGTCGAGAACATCGACGGAGCGCACGCCGGCGGACTGAGGAGACTGTCTACGGAGACTGCTCGTGCACCGTAAGTGATGTACGAGTTCCACAGCGGTTCGTGAGAGGAGACCCCGGATCCGGCAACGGCGTCCAGCTTCTTTGCCTCAGAGATCGACACTTGAGCCGTCTGATCCGTTCGATCGGACGTGGTGAGATACACCGGAGCGTAGATGGTGGATCCAGGGCTCAGGGCGATCGGCGTCGTGAACGCCACCGTGCCGGGATCGGTAGAGCCGACCATCTGCAGAGGAGCTACCGGGCTGTGGTTCGTGAAGCCGGCGTTCGGCGACAGCGAGCTCTCGATCCGGAATTCCGATGCGGACAGACCGTCGGCGGCGCCGGCCCAGAGATGTCCTGAGTAGGCGGCGACGGTCATCGTCG
The DNA here is from genome assembly GCF_000349585.1 of Dietzia sp. UCD-THP. Taxonomy (NCBI): domain Bacteria; kingdom Bacillati; phylum Actinomycetota; class Actinomycetes; order Mycobacteriales; family Dietziaceae; genus Dietzia; species Dietzia sp. UCD-THP. The sequence continues at coordinate 129,676 of NZ_KB714655.1, read as the reverse complement.
GTTCAGTCAGGGTGACGGCAGTGGCAACCGCGGCGCCGGCGGCAGCAGACATCAGCGAAATGCGTCTGCGCCGCGTTCGGTGCTCGCTGGTGGAGGTCACGGGATCACGTCTTCCGAGGTGGGTGCTAAGAGGAACCTCTATCTGGCGGTGGCCAGAAAGTTCCAGTCAAGGGGCCCAGTCGATCCACCTTGTGATCGATCGTCGGCGGCATCGTCGAAGGTGATCCTGAGGCAGATGGAGCGGGCGGTCATGGGCGAATCGAGGGTGAACAGCGTGCCCGTGTCGTCAGTGCTGAGCGGGACCGCGGAGGACGAATAGGTGGAGAGGACCGGCCACGACGGCCTTATCACTCCATTGCATGTCGCAGGCGAAACGTCGAGGAAAGTCACTGACAGGCTGTCAAAGAACGCGTCGTTGGCCACCGTCGGAGTCGCCGGACCTTGAGGGGCTCCACCGTCGGGTATCGATATCGCCGCACTCCCCGTGCTACCTGCCGCCAGGCGGAAGCTCAGTGGGGCCCATACCGTGCTGCCGGGCTTCATCGATGTGGGGGTCACCGTGAAGTTCAGCGGGGCGGCACTGTCAACGGTGGCGTACTCCCGCCAGTTGATCGGCACGGCTAGCTGATCGACAGAGCCTTCTATCGTGATCGAGCTGGTGTTGAACGACGCACTGACCCAGACGTCATCGGACCATGCCGCGAGCGTCGCTGCCGCACCTACGCCGAGAACGACTCCGCCCGCGAGCAGCGCCTTGCGCTTCCTCGCTCTCGCCGCAGATGCGGCACCGACGAACCTAGTCATTCTTATCTCCACTTTTGGGACGACGCCTCCCGGAGGGGGCCAGGGGGACAAGGCCCCCTTCGGGAGGGGAGGAGAACGACGATTAGATGTCTGTCGACTGGCCGTTGAAGACCCACGTCACGGTGGTGGGATCCTCATTGGTCGGCGCAGCGGCGTCGGCTGTTTCGACAGCCAGCTGATTGGCGATCCGAACGGGATCGATCGGCGAAGCGGTCAGCGGCACCGCGCCCAGGGTCACAGCAATACACAGGTGTTGGCGGCCCGGCACGGGGTCTGCAGCTTGATTGGCACCGACCTGGAGAGGGACGGTCACCGGCGGCAGTGGCAGGTTCACGGGCGAACCGGTCGCCAGGCCCGCCCACGTCAACGGACTGAGACCACCTGCTGAGGCGGGGTTGCAGTTCGCGCCGTGGGTTGGCTCTGTGAAGATGCGGTACGTCAGGACACCGGCGTACTTCCCGACGGCCTCCACCGAATCGAGAGTGAAGGTGCCCCCATGGTTGGAATCGGGACTGGTCGCGATCGTGAGCGGGGCGTAGACGGTCTGGCTCGGCGTCATCGACTCCGAGTTGAGATTGAACGACAGTCTCGCGGTCTCGGCCGGGGCGGGGCCACCCAGCCCGTCGTAGTCCGCAAAGGTCGTCCCATTGATGGATCCCTGGAGCTCGAAAGCCCCGGTGTTGAAAAGTCCGTCCGCGAACACATCATCGGACCACGCGGCCAGGGTGATCGCGGCACCGAGGCCGAGGACCACGCCGCCGGCGAGAATCGCCTTGCGCTTGCGGCTGCGCTCCTGCTGCTTGAGCTGGGCGTCAGGGGTGAGGGGGTGGTTGGCGTTCAAGAGACGCGCCTTTCCGTGGGGGCCGGCAGACGGGCCCGGAGTTGATGTGGTGTGTCGGCCCCGTACGTATTCGGACGCTGATCGACGTCGGGCCTCGGCGACCCCGTACGAGGATTGCGCATATTTCTTCATAATCCAATGCGATTGGCAAATCCTTATCGATGCTGCCAGCTGAACCAATCTGTCCGCAGGTAAGCCTAAGTAAATTTCATGTTGGTTAGTCATGCTAACGTTACTCAGGATTTTATCAGCATGTTTCGTGGGGGTCGGGGCGAGGCCGTCTCGGCGTGACGCCCGGAACTCCGGTGCGGCGGCGCTGGCATACTCGGCTGTAGTGCCCCGACAGCGATGTCGGTGAAGTCGCTCACACAACCTCTGAGGAGTCGTCGATGCCCCCCACCTCCGCCCTGAAGCTCGGGTACAAGGCCTCGGCCGAGCAGTTCGGCCCGCGCGATCTGGTCGAGTACGCGGTCCTGGCGGAGCAGTCGGGCATGGACTCGGCCACGGTCTCGGACCATTTCCAGCCGTGGCGTCACGACGGCGGGCACGCCCCGTTCTCCCTCGCGTGGATGACGGCCGTGGGGGAACGCACCGAACGCCTGCAGCTGGGCACCTCAGTGCTCACGCCCACGTTCCGCTACAACCCGGCGGTGCTGGCGCAGGCCTTCGCCACCATGGCGTGCCTCTACCCGGGCCGCGTCTTCCTGGGCGTGGGCACCGGTGAGGCGCTCAACGAGATCGCCACGGGCCACCAGGGGCAGTGGCCCGAGTTCAAGGAGCGGTTCGCTCGCCTGCGCGAATCGGTCCGACTCATGCGCGAGCTGTGGACCGGCGAGACCACCAATTTCGACGGCGACTTCTACACCACCAAGGACGCGTTCCTCTACGACGTGCCCGAGGGTGGGGTGCCGGTCTACATCGCCGCCGGAGGTCCGGTGGTGGCCAAGTACGCCGGCCGGGTGGGCGACGGCTTCATCTGCACCTCGGGCAAGGGCATGGAGCTCTACACCGACAAGCTCCTGCCGGCGGTGGAGGAGGGCGCGGGGATCAACGACCGCGACTCCTCCCTGATCGACCGGATGATAGAGATCAAGATCAGCTATGACCCCGATCCGGCCGCGGCGCTGGAGAACTGCCGTTTCTGGGCGCCGCTGTCGCTGACCCCGGAGCAGAAGCACTCGGTGGACTCGCCGCGGGAGATGGAGCGCCTGGCCGACGAGCTGCCGATCGAGCAGGTGGCCAAGCGGTGGATCGTGGCCTCGGACCCGGACGACGCGGTGGCGCAGGTCAAGCAGTACGTCGACGCCGGCCTGAACCACCTCGTGTTCCACGCGCCCGGCCATGATCAGAAGCGGTTCCTCGACCTGTTCAAGACCGATCTCGAGCCGCGGTTGCGTGAGCTGGCGTGACCGGCGAGAGCACAGTGCCGGGCCCGGGCAAGGCGGACCTCTCCGGTCTCGAGAGCCTCTTCGGCGAGGCCGAGTCGGTTCGCGTCCTGCGCTACCCGCACGAGACGGAAGCCGACGAGGAGGGGCAGACCGCCCAGTGGCACTGCGACGTCGTCGTCGTCGACAACGTCCCCGCGCCCGGGTTCACCACCTACGCCACCGTCGGCGCGCGGCAACTGCCCACCAACGTCACCACGCCCGAGGGGCGGCAAATCCGCAGTGAGTTCGTCACCGTGGGCCGCACCGGCCACCGCGCCATGGCCGACGTCCTGGACGCGTGCGCGCTGGCCGTGGCCTCAGGGTCCATCCACGTGGCGCCGGGTGCGGTGATCCCGAACGCGATGGGGCTGGTCGACTCCGGCCGGCGCTGCGAGCACCTGGTCCTGGCCCCGCCGTTCCTGTGGCCCGAGCTGCAGGTCGTCGACGAGACCGGCGGGCCGGACGGAACCGGGCCCCTGCTCACGCGGCTACAGGCGGTGCCCATCACCACCGCCGAGATGTCGGCGGTCGCCCGCGACGGCGCCGAGACGCTGTTCGAGCGCCTCGACACGGCCGATGCCGACGTCACCAACCCGGACCGGCCGAGCGTGGTCTGAGGCGTGACCTCGACGCGCGGGACCACGGGAAGGGCCGTGCGGGTTCTCGACACGCCCGCCGGATGGGTTGTCGTCGAGGCCACGGCGACCGGTGTGTCGCGCCTGGACCAGGTGGGTCCCGACCCGCTCGGTGCGGACCGGGACCCCGCCCCGGGGTTCCCCGTTGAACCCTCCGACGACGACGACGAGGCGGGCGGCGCCGAGCCCGGTGCCGAGACCGGCGCGGCGGCCGAGCACCTCGATCGGCTGGCGAGCCAGCTCGAGGCCTACTTCGCCGGCCGGTTGCGGGCGTTCGACACCCCCGTGGACTGGGTGGCCGCAGGTGTGCACGATGAGTTCTCCCGCGAGGCCTACCGCGAGATCCAACACATCCCGTACGGAGAGACCTCGACCTACGGCCAGGTCAGCGTGGACGCGGGCCGACCGCGCAACGCCCGCCGGGTGGGCCGGTTGTGCACCCTCGTGCCCGTGCCGTTCCTCATCCCCGTGCACCGGGTCATCCGCGCCGACGGTGGCATGGGCCATTGTCCCGAGTACCGTCTGCGGCTCCTGGATCACGAGCGACGCAATCTCGGCGCGGCGACGCCGGTGCCTTTTGCCGGCGACAGTGTTCGGAACGGCGGCCCCTGACCGCCGGGTCATCCGACGGACTGCTGCTGAGCGCGGGGTCATCCGGAGAGCGGTGGGCACCGAACCACCACGTGGATAGTCTGGCGGCAGCCGGACCACCGACCACGAACCGGGGGAGAGCCCATGACCGTTGGAGACGTCACCACCCAAGGGCCGCAGCCGGTTCCGGGGAGCAGCGCCGGGGCCACGGTCGAGAGATTCCTGCGCGTTCGCCGACTCACCGATCTCCTGGCCTCCCGTCTGAGCGCTGAGGATCAGATCCCCCAGTCGATGACCGCGTCCAGTCCCGCGGCGTGGCATCGGGCGCATACCACGTGGTTCTTCGAGGAGTTCGTGCTCGGCCGTCTGCCGGGGTACACCTCGCCCGAGCCGGTGTTCCGGTTCCTCTTCAACTCCTACTACGAGGCCGTCGGCCCGCGGCAACCCCGGCCCCAGCGCGGGCTCATCACCCGACCGTCGGTGGCGGAGATCGGCGACTTCCGGGCGCGCGTCGACGAGGCGGTGGTGGCCGCACTCGAGGCCGGCCGGGTCGACGACCGCGGGTTGGAACTGCTCGAGCTGGGCTGCCACCATGAGCAGCAGCACCAGGAGCTGATGCTCATGGACGCCAAGCACCTGTTCTCCCACAATCCGACCGACCCCGTCTACGTGCACAGGGCCCCGGACCCGGCTCCTGCCGCGCCGGCCGAGCAGGACTGGCTCGACGTGGTCGAGGGGGTCGCCCAGGTCGGTGCCTCCGACCCCACCGACCCGTCTGATACCACCGGCCGTGCCGGGTTCTCTTACGACAACGAACGCCCGCGTCACCGGGTGTGGGTACCCGGAGGCCAGGTGGCCACCCGGCAGGTCACGGTGGCGGACTGGAAGCGGTTCATGGCCGACGGCGGGTACTCCCGCCCCGAGCTGTGGCTCTCCGACGGGTGGGCCGCCGTGCAGGCCGAGGGCTGGGACGCGCCCGGGTACTGGCGTCGCGAGGACGGCGCCGGGGACTCCGCCGCCACAGACGGGAGTGCCGCCCACGGTGACTGGACCACCTTCACCCTCTCGGGCCGCCGTCCGGTCGTGGACGCCGAGCCCGTCTGCCACGTGTCGTTCTACGAAGCCGACGCGTTCGCGCGCTGGGCCGGGGCCCGACTGCCCACCGAGTTCGAGTGGGAGGTCGCGTCCGCCGGCTGGTTGATCGCCGACGAGCTCGACCCCGACCGGTGCCACCCGCAGCCCGCCACGGAGCGGACGATCGGCGGGGTCTGGGAATGGACCTCCAGCGCCTACCTGCCCTACCCGGGGTTCGTCACCGAGGAGGGTGCGGCGGGCGAGTACAACGGCAAGTTCATGTCCGACCAGCATGTCCTGCGCGGCGGTAGCGCCCTGACCCCGGCGGGTCACACGCGGCCCACCTACCGCAACTTCTTCCCCGCGTCGTCGCGGTGGGCGGCCACCGGACTGAGGCTCGCGCGATGACCGGCGACGAGAACACGCCCGGGGCCACCGCGACGACCAGAACGACGATCACGACGACCACGACGACGAGGCTCGCAGGCCCCGACACCGCCGCCCTCGAGTCGGACCTGCGCGACGGGTTCTTCGCCGACCCGCCGACCGTTCCGCCACGCTGGTTCTACGACGAGAAGGGCAGTGTGCTCTTCGATCAGATCACCAGGGTGGTGGAGTACTACCCCACCCGGGCCGAGGCCGAGATCCTAAGGGCCCGAGGCCGCGAGATCGTGGGCGCGGCCTCGACGGTGGTCGAGCTGGGGGCCGGGACCTGCGAGAAGACCCGAGTGCTCCTCGACGTGTTGACGGACGCTTGCGCGGATGCGCGGTTCGTGCCCGTGGACATCAGCTCCGAGATGCTCGTCGAGAGCTCGCGCGCGCTGGAACAGGAGTATCCGGGCCTGCGGATCGACCCGGTCGTCGGCGACATCACCGCCCTCGAGGGGCCTCTGCCGGGCGAGCCGGGAGGTCGGTTGGTGCTGTTCCTCGGCGGTACCGTCGGCAACTTCAGCGAGTCGCAGCGGGCCGTGTTCTTCCGGATGCTCCGCGCGATCATGGGCCCGGGGGACCGGCTTGCGGTGGGATTCGACCTGGTCAAGAACCCGGACCGGCTGGTGGCGGCCTACGACGACGCCGCCGGCGTCACCGCCGAGTTCAACCTCAACATGCTCGACGTGATCGCCCGGACCGTCGACTGCACGGGCCTCGACCGCAGGGACTTCCGGCACGAGGCCGTGTGGAACGCGGGAGAGAGTCGTATCGAGATGTGGTTGCGCGCGGTGCGTGAGGTGCGGATCGACTTTCCGACGCTCGGTCGGGGCCGGACCCTGGCCGCGGGTGAGGGGATCCGCACCGAGATCGCCCGGAAGTTCGAGCCCCGTGCGCTGGTCGATGAGCTCGCGGGACACGGTTTCGGCGGTGGCGCGGTCTGGACCGACGAGGCCGGGGACTTCGGGCTGGCCGTCGTCGTGGTCGATTAGGGAGCGGCCGCCCGTCCCCCGGGGGCGTCGGGATCCCACGGGGCCGAGGCTCCTGCCCGGCTGGTTTCGGTGCCGTCGCCGCCGCCGGTTCGATGTCGTACGTGTGTTCTATTCTCGGGCCATGCAACAGGAGGAGTGGGACGCGCCGGGGCGGGGGTCGGAGACGGCCCCGCTGGCTGACGTTCTCGCCTTTCTCGAAGCCTCCGTGGAGAATTTGTGCCAGGTCGGCTGGTCGGACCAGGACGCGGATGCGCTGGTCGAGGCTGTGGGCCGGACCGAGATCGTTGTCCGCAGGCTTGAGGCCGCCGGGGCCCGCGCCACTGCCGAACTCGCAGCCCTGCACCGGCGGAAAGGTCGTTCCAGCGGGGGAGTCGCCGCCCTGCTGGCGGAGAACCTGGGGTTATCCAGAGGAGCCGTCCACGGGCGGATCGAGGCGGGCGGGAGGCAGGCCACCCCGGCCGGGCGGGCGGCGGCGGTCGGGGAGATCACCGCCGAGCACGAGCGGGTCATCGCTAAGGCGGTCTCCGGGCTCCCCGGGTCGATCGGCGGGGCCGCGGCGACCCGGTTCGCTGAGGAGCTCACCGAGTTCGCGCGCACCGTCGCTCCGGCAGAGTTGCGGGCCGAGGCCGCCCGGCGCGTTTCGGCCCTGTGCCCTGGCCGCGGCAAGGATCGCGAGGACCATCAGGAACGACAACGGTCGGCGCGGCTCGGCGCGGTCCGGCGCGACGGGACCAGCACTCTGACCATGACGCTGACGCCGCGCGGACGAGCGCTGGTCGAGCGTGCGCTGTGTGACTTCGGCGGACCCGGCGGGGCCGTGGCGGGTGAACCCGGGTCGGACCAGCGAACCCCGGAGCAGCGGGCGCACGACGCGCTCGTGCACCAGTGGGCTCTCGGCTCGACCGTCGACCCCGCCCGGCCCAAGGGGATCGCCACCATCGTGGTGCGCGTAACCCCGGAGCAACTCGAGCACCCCGACGCGCTGGTGGAGACCGACTCCGGTACCCAACTCAGCGTCCGTCAGGCCGTCTCGATGGCCGGGACGCTCCCGTGGTTCGTCTCGTTGCTGCGCGACGGTCTCGAGGAACTGCACCGGATCGACGTCGATTCCCACCCCGGCCGCCGCCTGGCCTCCGCCATTCAGCGCCTGGTTCTGTACGCCGCGCACGGAGGGTGCACCTTTCCGGGATGCTCCGCGCCAGCCAGAAGAAGCCAGTTCCATCATGTGAAGGAGTGGTCGAGAGGCGGGCCGACCACGGTCGGAAACGGTACGTTGGGCTGTCCCGTGCACCACGCCTTCGTCGGTGACGGCCCGTCGGCATGGACCACCCGTGCCGACCCCGCCGCTCCTGGTCGCTGTACCTGGGTGCCGCCCGGGGTCGACAGGCTCACCGATGTCTAGGGCCGCACGGGGTGTACTGGGTGTGCCGGGCCGCTCGCGCTGTCACAATGCCCTCGTGCCCGATTCCGCCGTGCCCGATTCCCCCGTACCCGAGACCCTCCTGGCTGAGCCCTCCGCGCCCACGATCCCGTCCCCGGTTACCGAGGTCCCCCTGTCCTCCTCCGCGGTCTACGTCGCCGCGCCCGAGGGCGACACCGGGAAATCGACCGTCGCTCTGGGCCTGCTGCGGATCCTCGCCGGGACCGTCCAGAGGGTGGGGGTGTTCCGTCCGGTCACCGTCGCGCCACGCGTCGCCGATTCCGGGACCGGACAAGGCGCGGACTCCGCCAAGGGAACAGACCCCGCGCGCGACCGCATCGTGGAGATGCTGCTCCAGCACACCACCGTGGATCTCGACTACGAGGACTGCGTCGGCGTGACCAACGTCCGGGTGCACGAGGATCGCGAGTCGGCGCTCGCCGAGATCGTGGACCGATACCACGTGGTGGCCAGGCAGTGCGATGTGGTGGTGATCCTCGGGACCGATTACACGGGCGTGCCCAGCCCCACCGAGTTCGACTTCAACGCCACCCTCGCGGTGAACCTCGGCGCGCCCGTTCTGCTGGTGCTCCGCGGCGCCGATCGGACTCCGGGGGAGATCGGCACCAACGCCCGATTGACCCTGGAGGAGCTCCGGCAGGAGCACGCCCACCCAGTGGGCGTCGTCGTCAACCGGTGCGACCCTGAGGACCTGGAGGCCGTTCAGGCCGAGCTCGCGCCCCTGGACCTGCCCGCCTGGACGCTGCCCAGCCAGGCCCTTCTCACCGCGCCCACTATGGGCGAACTGGTCGAGGCCGTGGACGGCACGCTCTACTCCGGTGACCCGGCCCTGCTGGACCGCGAGGTCATGAACCTCATGGTGGGCGGGATGACCGGCGAGCGCATTCTGGAGCGGTTGGTGGACGGCATGGTCGTGATCGTGCCCGCCGACCGGACCGATGCCGTGCTCGCGGTCCTCACCGCGCACGCAGCGGAGGGGTTCCCGTCGTTGGCCGGGATGATCTGGAACGGCGGTCTCATGCCGAACGCGGCGATGGACCGACTGGTCAGGGGGATGCGCTCGACGTTGCCGATCGTCTGCACCTCCCACGGCACCTACGACACCGCCCGCCTGGCGGCGGACACACGCGGGCGCGTCTACTCCGGGTCCGGGCGGAAGGTCGAGACGGCGCTGAGCCTGATGGAGACCCACATCGACACCGAGGAGCTGCTGGCCCGTCTGCGCGTGGACACCCCCAGTGTGATGACGCCGCAGATGTTCGAGCACCAGCTCCTAGAGCGTGCCCGCGCGGACAAGCGTCACATCGTGCTCCCCGAGGGTGACGACGACCGCATCCTCCACGCCGCGGGTCGGCTGCTGCGTCGAGATGTCGCCGATCTGACCATCCTGGGCGATTCCGAGACCGTGCGCCGACGCGCGGACGAACTGGGGATCGACCTGGCCGGGGCGCAGATCCTCGATCCGCGACACAGCGAGCACGCCGAGCCGTTCGCCCGGCAGTACGCGACGCTGCGCGAGCACAAGGGCATGACCCTGGACGTCGCCCGCGACCGAATGCTCGACATCTCCTACTTCGCCACCATGATGGTGCACACCGGCCTCGCCGACGGAATGGTCTCCGGCGCCGCCCACACGACCGCGCACACCATCCGGCCCGCACTGGAGATCATCCGGACGAAGCCGGGCGTGAAGACCGTGTCCAGCGTGTTCCTCATGTGCCTGTCCGACCACGTTCTGGCCTTCGGCGACTGCGCTGTGGTCCCCGCTCCGACCGCCGAACAGCTCGCCGACATCGCGTTGTCCTCCGCCGAGACGGCATCCCGGTTCGGCGTGGAGCCACGGGTCGCGCTGCTCTCGTACTCCACCGGCGACTCAGGCAGCGGAGCAGACGTGGACAAGGTGCGCGAGGCCACCGAGATCGTGTGCGCGCGCATCGCCGCCGCGGGCGAGGGGGACCCGGTGGCGGACCTCATGGTGGACGGGCCGCTGCAGTTCGATGCCGCCGTCGACCCCACCGTGGCTCGCAAGAAGATGCCGGACTCGCCGATCGCCGGCCGCGCCACCGTGCTGATCTTCCCCGACCTCAACACGGGCAACAACACCTACAAGGCGGTGCAGCGTACCGCCGGCGCCGTGGCGATCGGCCCGGTCCTGCAGGGGCTCCGCAAGCCCATCAACGACCTCTCGCGTGGTGCGCTGGTCGAGGACATCGTCAACACCGTCGCCATCACCGCCGTTCAGGCGCAGGGCTCAGGCGTTAAGGCGCAGGGCTCGGCCGTTCAGGCGCAGGGCTCGGCCGGCGACCAGGCAGGCGACTCGTGACCCGCGTCCTCGTCATCAACTCGGGGTCGTCCTCCCTTAAGCTTCAGATCATCGACACCGCGGTCGAGGCGGAACTGGCGTGGGCGCTGGTCGAACGGATCGGAGAACCCGTCGGCACCCTGGCCGTGCGTCGCGGTGACCTGGCCGGCTCGCCGGGTGAGGAGAGCACCGTCGAGGCCGCCTTCCCGGACCACACCGCAGCGCTGAGCCGGGTCCTGGAGGAGGCGGGGCGGCTCGGCGCTCACCCCACCGACCTGGGGGTCGAGGCGATCGGCCACAGGGTGGTCCACGGCGGGCCGGACTTCCACGAACCGGTCGAGGTCACTCCCGAGGTGGAGGCGGGCATCGAGAGGCTCGAGCTGCTGGCGCCGCTCCACAATCCCGCCAACCTGCGCGGGATTCGCGTGGCGCGGGATCTGCTTCCGGGCCTGCCGCACGTCGCGGTGTTCGACACGGGGTTCTTCCACACGCTGCCCGCCGCCGCGCACACCTACGCGATCGATCGTGCGGTGGCGAAGGCCTGGGATCTGCGCCGCTACGGTTTCCACGGCACCAGCCACGAATTCGTCTCGCGTCGCACGGCAGAGGTCCTTGGGCGCCCGTACGACGAGGTGAACCAGATCGTGCTGCATCTCGGCAACGGGGCCTCGGCCTCGGCGATCGCCGGCGGTCGGGCGGTCGATACCTCCATGGGGCTCACGCCGCTCGAGGGTCTGGTCATGGGCACCCGTCCCGGTGACCTCGACCCCGGTCTGATCATTCACCTCATCCGCGATCGCGGCATGTCGCCTGAGGACGTCTCCACACTTCTCAACCGTAGGTCGGGTCTGGAAGGGTTGGCGCGGGCGAGTGACTTCCGCGAGTTGCTCGCGCGGGTCGACGATGGTGACCGCGACGCCGCTCTGGCCTACGAGGTGGTCGTCCATCGCCTGCGCCGCTACATCGGCGGATACTGGGCGGTTCTCGGCGACGTCGACGCCATCACCTTCACTGCCGGCGTGGGTGAGAACGTCGCCCGACTGCGTGCGGACGTGTTGTCCACCCTCGGCGGTTGGGGGGTGGAACTCGACCCGCAGGCCAACGAGGACGGGACGGGCGAGCGGATCATCTCGCGCGCCGGTGGCCGGGTCGCGGTCCTGGTGGTCCCGACGGATGAGGAGCTGGCGATCGCCCGGGCGTGCGACACGGTCCTGGGGTTGGGAAGATAGGCTGGCGGTGCGGAGCGCCCTTTACATAAGAACGTTCTTAGTAATAGGGTGTGGGTTCTCCTCCCGCGCGTCAGGCCGGGACTGACGAAGCTGGTCGATGACGAAACCTCCAGGATCCGAGCCTGCCGCCGGATGCGCTGCCGAGAGTGCCGCCGAACCCGCCCGCGAATCGCGGCGCGGCCGGCCACGCCGTCGTCGAAGGAGCGGTCTGATCCCTGTCGCCCTCGCGGCCGCGGTCACCCTGGTGCTCGGCGGAGCATCCGTCGCCCGGGCCGTCTCCGCCTCGCCCCTGGACGCTCATACCGACCTCGAGTTCTCCCTCGACGGCACCACGTGGTCGGACGCGCCGGACCTCGTCCTGGGGTCGTGGGGGTGCGACCTCGCCGGCGGGCCCGCGCACACCGATCCCGAGGGTGCGATCGGGGGCACCCCCGGGGTGGACCCGTGTTCGATGGCGCCGGGCCAGTCGATCGACAGGACCTATCACGTCCGCAACGCCACCTCGACAGGGCGGACCGGGCGATACGCGGTGGGGGTCGGCGACTACCTCGTCTCCGGCGAGGCCGAGTTCGACGTGGGCAGCACCCTCACAGGCGCCGTTGAGGTCGACTCCCGGACCGTGACCCTCTACGGCGCCGACACGCCCCGCGCCGACGAGTCCCCGGCTCGCGGGACTACGGTGGCGGCTCTCGACCTCGCTCCCGGGCAGACGGCGACGGTGGTCGACCAGGTGTCCGTGCCCCTCGATGTGGAGAACTACACGCAGCGGCAGAGCGTGAGTCCGATGATCTGGGTGTCCTTCTCCGACATCGGTGTGGTGGACACCGACGGAGACGGTCTGCCCGACCTCGTCGAGGACCAGCTCGGCCTCGATCCCACCGACCCGGTCAACCGCCTGCCCGACGGCAGGACCGGCCGGAGCTTCGGGCCCGAGCCGTTCCTGCCTTTGGCGTCCGAGGGGAGTGTGCTCGACGTGGATAACTCGACCCTCCCGCCCGGTCTCAGGCTCGAGGACGGGGTCCTGGTGGGCACGCCCACCAGGGCCGGGACCTACGACATCGGGTTCACCGTCACCCTGCCCGACGGGGCCACCTACGAGTCCATACGACGAGTGGTGATCCGTCCCGGACCCGGCGGTGGCTCCGTGGACCTGCCCGACCTCATCTGGCCGGTGGTGATCGTCGGGGTGATCGGACTCATCCTGGGTCCGGCGCTCGGGTCCCTGGGTGGGTCCCTGGGTGGGGTGATCGGGGACTCACTCGGCGGCTCACTCGGTGGAGGGACGGGTGGATGGCCCGGTGGGTCGGCCGGCGGGTCCCCGGACGGGTCCTCCGACGGCTCGGCCTCATCCGGTTCCGCACCCGGCGAGGCTGCGCCCGCCAGCCCCGGACCCGGACCCAGCCCCGGACCCAGCCCCGGACCCAGCCCCGGACCAAGCCCCGGACCCGGCCCCGGCGACTCTGCGCCCGTGTCCCCGCCGCGCTCCCCGTCCTCCCCGGCGGGCCCCGGTGGCACCGGCGAGCTCCCCGCGAACGTGGTGACGCCGCGCGAGGGCGCGCCGTCGTCGGAATGGTCGCGTGCCAACTCCCAGGTGCACGGGTCGCTGGCGGAGACCGGTGTGGGAGCGACGGACCTGCTGCTCTGGGCCCTCACCGCCGCTGCGGCGGGAGTGACCCTGATCCTGCTGGCCAGCCGGCGGCGCCGCGAGCCCGAGAACTGAGACGACGAGAGGTGGGGACCCGAGGGCCGGGGTCCGGACACCGGGAAACCGATCGCCGGGCATCCGAGGTCCGGGGATCCGACACCCTGACGGCGTCAGAACAGGGTTCGAGGCCGGATGCTGTTGGCCTGGTCCACCAACCGGAAGCGCTGCTGTCGGGTCTCGGTGGACCGCGCGAGCGACCGCAACACCGTCTCCGCGCCCGTTCTCAGACCGAACTCGGTGAACGGCACCCCGCGCATCAGTGGCGAAGGTGAGGGGTCGTTTCCGGGGAGCTGGATCCAACTCAGTGCCGTGGTCAGCACGGTGAGGCGGATCTGGACGGCCCGGTGCTCACCGGCGGACAGGTTGGCGACGCGGCGGGCGGCCTCGCGTAGGTGGGATTCCTCGGTCTCCCGCAGGGGCCGCCCCTGGCACAGCAGCAGGATCGCGGTGAGATTGGCCAGGGCCGAGTACCGCGAGTTGGGCGGGACCCGGTCCAGCTCCTCGATCGCTGCCGCGACCTCTCCGCGCCTCTGCAGCTGCCGCGCCAACCCGAATGCGGAACTGACCACCGACCGGTCCACGGACCACACCGTGCGGTAGAAGTGCTCGCTCGACCGCGCCCACCGTGCCCGGTCCGCCTCCGGGCAGACGTCGAGGATGAGCTCGGCGGTCGCCGCGAGCGCCAGCTTGGGCCCGTTCTCCCCCGGCATGGCAGACAACACCTGCTGGAACTTCGGATAGGCACCCACGGGATCCCCCTTGAGCAGGGCGATCACCCCGACGTACCAGACCAGGCGCCACTCCGAGCGGAGCCGATCGGAGTTCTCCTCCAGCAACGCCTCGGCCGAGGCGAGGTCTCCGCTCTCGAGGTAGGCGCGGGCGAGCGACATGATCACCCCCACGCTGTCGTGGGCCTCGGACTCGGAGTCCGAGTACAGCTCGCGGAGCGTGTCGATCCGCTGCTCCACGGAGGTGTAGGAGGTGGCGGCCAGGATGCGCCCGGCGGGATCGGAGGACTCCATCAGCGGCACGGGCAGGGCGTCGACGAGCTCGGCGCCGGTCAGGGTGGTGTCGCGGGCGTGACCGTCGACGAGGAAATCGGTCGGCTCCACCGTGAACAACGTGCCGAACGTGGACCGCTGTGGTGAGAACACCGAGGAGAACGCGGGATGCGGGATCCCGGTACGCAGCGCGAGGACCTCGCGCAAGACGCCCATCAGCTGGCCGGCCATCCCGTTGGCGCTGCGGAACCGGGTGCTCGGGTCCTCGCTGGTGGAGCGCAACAGGAAGCGGTAGAGCGAGTCGTACCGGCTGAACACCGGCTCCTCGACGGGGGAGGGGATCCCGTCTGCGTAGCGGCCGTCGACCACCGGCAGACGGACGATCAACGACGCCAGGGTGCGCCCCACGGTGTAGAGGTCGGAGGCGATGGTGGGGCCGGTCTCGGGGATCTCCGGCGCCTGGAAGCCCGGTGTGCCGTAGATGTGCCCGTAGTCACCGACGCCCGAGACCGCGCCCATGTCGATGAGCTTGACGTGGTCCTCCGTGAGCATGATGTTCTCGGGCTTGAGGTCGTTGTAGACCAGCCCCACGGAGTGCAGGTAGGACAGCGCTGTGAGGGCCTCGAGGACGTACGCGATCGCCTTCTCCACCGGCAGGACGCGGCCGGGCGCCGACCTGCGCACGTCCCGCAGGCTGGGCCCGCCGACGTACTCCATGACGATGTAACCGCCGTGGGTGGGCGAGGTGGCCCAGTCGTCGTGGATGAAGTTGTAGATCCTCACGATCGACGGGTGGGAGAGTTCGGCCAGGATCTCCCGCTCCGCCACCGCCACCTCCTGCGCCTCCGCCTGGTCGGCGTGGAGCAGGCCCTTGAGCACGACCCACCGGTCGGACACGTTGTGGTCGACGGCGAGGTAGATCCAGCCCATCCCACCGTGAGCGAGCGCGCCGCGGACCTCGTACTGGTCGGCCACCACGTCGCCGGGTCGGAGTTCGGGCCGCGGGAGTCGTCCGTCGGAGGCCTCGCACTCCGCCTCGATGTCCTCCGGCGAGAGCATGGCCGAGTGGGGATCCACCGGGATGATGTAGGGCAGGTCCACCAGCCCCTCAGACGCCGGGCTCGGTCGGTCCTCGGGCTTACTGGGCTGTCGCATCCGGAACGGCGCCGAGCCGGCGCGGTCACCGGTGGGCAGGTCGCCGGTTCGGGCGGAGGGCCGCTCCACGGGGACCGCGCGGGTGCGCGACTCGGGGTCCTCGGTGGCGTCCTCGGTGGCCACGGGTCCGGTGACGGCGCCCGCCTCGTCCGCATCGGTGACCGGGGTGCCGCCGGAGTCCTCGAGGTATCCGGTCATCGAGACGACGCCCGTGGCCGCGATGGCGCCGGTCGCCGCCATCGCCCCGGTCGCTTCCATCGCCCCGGTGGCGGGCATCGCGCCGGTGGCGGGCATCGCCCCGGTGGCGGGCATCGCGCCCGTGACGGCCACGGCCGACGTGTCCTGCGTCGGCTCGGGCCGGAACGTGGCCTGGGTTCCGGCGGTCGGCTCGTCGGGGGCGGGTCCGTCATCCGCGCCGCGGTAGCTCATCGCGGTTCCTCCGGCACGTAGGTCGGCGCGGGCATCCCGGGGCTCGGGCCCAGTCCGGAGAGCCAGGTGGAGTACATCTGGTTCCACGTTCCATCGGCCCGGATCCGCTCGAGCGTCGAGTTGACCTGCCGGACCAGACCATCCGTGTCGTTCCCGGGGGTCGACTTGGCGATGCCCACCCCGTACGGCTCCGCGTTGAGCTGCGGGCCGACGATCTCCAGGTACGGATCCTGGGCGGTGATGCCCACCAGGATGGCGTCGTCGGTGGTGATGGCGTCCACCTGGTTCTGTTGGATGGCCACCAGGCAGTCGGCCCACGTGTTGACCGACAGCACCGTGAGCCGGTCCAGCTCCTCCCACAGGCGGGAGGCCGACGTGGTTCCCGCCGCCACGCACACGCGCCGGCCCTCGAGGTGCTCGATCTCGGTGATCCCGGAGCCCCGCACGGCCAGCACTCGCTGGTAGGCGCGGTAATACGGCACCGAGAAGGTGATCACCTCCCGGCGCGCGCAGGTGATGGACATCGACCGGATCACCACGTCGACCTGGTTGTTCTCCAACGCCTCGATCCGATTGGCCGAGGTCAGGGACCGGAACTCCACCTGGCCGGGATCCCCGAAGATGTCCCGGGCGATCTCCCGGGCCAGGTCCACGTCGAAGCCGGTGAGCTGACCGGTGGCCGGGTCACGGAAGGAGAACAGGTTGGACCCCTGGTCCAGGCCCACGATCAACCGTCCCCGATCGCGGATGCGGGGGACGCGTTCCTCGGGTGTGGCGTCATCCGGGCGCAGGCTCGGGAGCGGGTCGCAGGACTCGTCCGCCGAGACCTGGGGTAGCCCGGTCGGACTCTCGGTGGTGACGACCGCTCCGGCCGGGAGCGGCATCACTGCGGAGACCTCGGGGATGCCGACGTAGTCGGATCCGGTCACCACCGAGGCCGTCTCCCGGCCCGACCCGCCGTCGTCACCGCGCGCCTCGTCGTCGTCGTCGACCCCACACGCGCCGGAGACCGCCAGGGCCGCCACCAGGACACCCCCGGTCACCACGCGGGCGGCTCGCCGCCCGGCGCTCCCCCCGGACCGCCACGTCCCCCGCGCACTCACAGGTACTCCCTGATCCGGGGGGCGATCCCCACGATGACGGCGAAGGCGGCGAGCGCGGACAACGCCATGATGAGGTCCGGCCCTGTGGCAGAGGTACGCCGTGCGTTGTCGATACGTGTGCGCAGGGTGTCGCGGGCCTCCTCGATCGCGTCCTGCATCGACTCGTCGAACTCGTCGAAGGCGGCCCCCGAATCGCCCTCGCCCTGTCCCGAGGAGATGAGGATCGCCCCCTGGTAGTCACCTTGCTGATAGAGCGAATCCGCGCGGTTCTGCGCGGCCATCCACTCGTCCAGGGCCTCGATCGCGCTGGTGACGGCGCCGTCTCCGTCCAGGCTGGTGCGGCTGCGGGACTCCTCGTCGGAGTCGAGGTATACGGTCAACGTGTCGCGGACGCCGCCCAGGATGGCGGCCCGTTCGGCCGCGGACCCCTCGGGATCGGTCCGCCTCACCAGGTTCAACGTCTCCTGCGCGCGCACCTTCTGGGCGTTGATCCGCTGTCGGGTCAGTTCGTTCATCGGAGCCGCGCCCTCGGACAGTCCGCGCGCGTTGTTGTTGGCGGCCAGGAACCCGGCGATCATGGTGAGCAGGAAGGTCGCCACCATGAGCACCGAGGCCAGCGCCAACGCGGGGTTGACCCGCCGCCCGGTGATCTTCCACAACCACTGTTGCAGCAGCACCAGCACCGCGATCGCCAGCCCCAGCAGCACGAAGGATCCCCATGGCGGCGAGGACCACTCGCGGTCGGACTCCCCGACGGAAGTCGACTGGCGGTCGTACAGGTCGGCGGCCGCGGGAAGGATCGTGTCCTGCATGAGGGTGGAGGCCGACGCGAGGTACGCCGAACCGACCGGGTTGGCGACCCGGTTGTTGGTCCGGGCCGTCTCCACGAGTCCGGTGTAGGTGGTCAACTGGGCGTTGATGTGCGCGAGTTGGTCGATCGACTCCTCGTCCGAGCGGTCGAGGCCCTGCGAGGCGGCGATGATCGACGCCGAGGAGGCGGCGATGGCCTGCAGGTAGCGATCCCTGAGCTCGGCGGGTTCGATACCCCCGGTGATGAACGCGGTGTTGGCCGCCGAGTCGGCGATGGTCAGGGAGCTGTACAGGGTCTGGGAGGCGTTGGCCACGGGTTCGACCTCGGCCAGCAGGGTCTCGTGGTGGCTCTGGCGTTGGGTGATGGTCTGCGACGCCACGGTGCCGCCGAACAGCACCGCCACGATCGCGACCACCGCGAAGACCGACATCCGACCCGGCGTGGTGAGGGCGTCGTTCCAGAATCGTGCGGCCCGGCGGCGCACCGGACGTCGGCGGCTGAACGCGATGTCCTCGGAGCCGGATCCCACGGACGTGCCCCCGCCGGGACCCCCGCCCGCCCCCGGAGTGGACCCGGAGCGCGCGCCCGGAGTGGAACCCGGCTGCGAGCCGGGCCTCGCGTCGCGTCTCTGCGTGAGGGTCGGGAGGCCCATCTGGTCACTCACCTCCCGGTTCTCTCGCCGCCGATGCCGGGGATCCGGTGGGCGTGTGTCCCAGGTTAGTGAAGTGGCGCGGCGGCGTCGGGCAGACTGGACGAGGAGTGCGCGGTTCCGCCCGATCCGGGGCGGATCCGATCCGGTGAGGCGTCCGGTGGAGTGGAGGACCAGTGGCCACGAGTGAGGGTGACGGTAACGGCTGGGTCGTGTCCGCGGGCGGCGACCGACGATGGGGACGCTTCGGTGCCGCGGGCCTGCTCCTGCGCGCGGCCGATCCGACGGATCCGGACATCCCGCTCGTCCTGTTGCAGCACCGTGCGGTGTGGACGGCCTCCGGTGACACCTGGGCCCTGCCCGGAGGAGCGCGTGACTCCTCGGAGGACGCGTCGCAGGCGGCCCTGCGGGAGACGCAGGAGGAGGCCGAGATCAGGCCCGCCGACGTGGTGGTCCGGGCCGTGCGGGTGACGTCGCGGATGCCCGGCACGGTGTGGCACCGGCCCGGGCTGGACATGCGCCACGTGTCCGAGATGATGCGTCGCCTGCGGCCCGACCAGAAGCACTCGGACGATCCGGCGGTCCGCGCCCGGACGATCCCGCCGCTGGTGCAGGAGTCGACCGACGCGGTGGAGTGGACGTACACGACCGTGGTCGCCGACGCCCCGCGCGCGCTGGAGACGGTGCCGAACAACGAGAGTCTGGAACTGCGGTGGGTGCCCGAGACCCGGGTCGCCGAGCTGCCACTGATGCCCGCGTTCGCCCAGGCCTGGGCGAACGGGCTCCGCTCCCGACCGGTGGAACTCGTGGTGGACGTGGCCAACGTCCTGGGCTCCCGGCCGGACGGGTGGTGGAGGGATCGGGCCGGCGCCACCGCACGTCTGCTCGAGGAGCTGAGTACGACCATGCCCCGGACGATCGAGCTGCCCGACGGGTTCGGGTGGGTGGCCCGCGCGCACGCCGTGATCGAGGGGGCCGCCAGACGGGCCGAGCACTCCGGTCCGTTCGTTGTCCACCGCGCGTCCGGTTCGGGCGACGACGCGATCGTCGACCTCGCCACCGATCTCGCCACGGATCTCGCCCCAGGCATTGATATAGATCTCGATACAGGGTCCTCTGCCGTGCCCGCCGGAGACGGGGCCGGTGAGGGTGAGGCGGGCGGGTCCCGCCGGGTGGTCGTGGTGACGGCCGACCGGGGGCTGCGGGCCAGACTGCCGCAGGGCGTCGTCGCCGTCGGCCCCCGAGCTCTGCTCGACTAGGGACTGCGCCCCTTCCGCTGCCGTAGCACACGTCACGCCGCGGGCCGGGTGCACACTGGTGCAATGAGTCAGCCCCCCACACCGCCCGAGATCCTGGTCGGACCCATACTGCGGTACGTCGACAGCACGGACGCGACGGTGTGGCTCGAGGTGTCCGCGCCGTGCACGGTGACCCTCCGGGCCGGGGACAGCGAGGCCTCCGAGCGATCGTGGGGTGTCCACGGGCACCACTTCGCGGTGCTGCACCTGCGTGATCTCGAGCCGGGGGTCGAGACGCCGTACCAGGTGGCGCTGGACGGCGCGCCCGCCTGGCCCGTGGAACCGGGGCGCCCCAGCGTCATCCGCACCCCGAGGGCCGACGACACCGTCCGCCTGGCTTTCGGCTCCTGTCGACGTGGTGAGAGCCAGACCCCGGTGGCGTTGCGCCGGATCGGGGCCGACGCGCTGGTCGCGCTGGCGCACCAGATGGCCCGCACGCCGCACGACGACTGGCCCGATGCCATGCTGCTGCTCGGCGACCAGGTGTACGCCGACATCCCCAGCCGCGAGATCACCGAGCGGCTGGCCGCGCGTCGCCGTGCCGGTCAGGGGCCGCGGTCGGTGCGCGACTCCGCCGGGGACGGCGGTGACCGCGACGTGTCCGGGGAGATCTGCGACTTCGAGGAGTACTCCTGGCTGTACCACGAGTCGTGGCGGGACCCGGATGTCCGCTGGCTGCTGTCGACCGTGCCCAGCTGCATGATCCTCGACGACCACGACCTGCGCGACGACTGGAACTCCTCGCACGCCTGGCGCCGCGAGATGACGGCCCAGCCGTGGTGGCGCGACCGCGTGAGGGGGGCGTTCGCCAGTTACTTCGTCTACCAGCACCTGGGCAATCTCGCGCCGCGGGAGCTTGAGCAGGACGAGGTGTACCGGGCGGTCCGGGGTGCCCGGTCCGATGCCGAACGCGAACGGATCCTCGACGAGTTCGCCCTGTCCGCCGACGCCGACCGGGGCACCGCGCGGTGGAGCTTCAGTCGCGACTTCGGGCGGGTGCGGGTGGTGATGCTCGACGTGCGGGCCTCCCGCCGGCTGGACCCCGCCGACCGGCGCGTGATGGACCCGCAGGAGTGGGAGTGGGCGCGGGAGGCCTGCCTCGGGGCCGAGGTCGACCACCTGGTGATCGCGTCGTCCCTGCCCGCGTTCATGCTGCCGGCGCTGCATCATCTCGAGGGGTGGAACGAGGCGGTGAGCCGCGACCGGCCGGACAAGCCGCTGAGCGCCCGGATCGGCGAATGGGTGCGGCTGACGGTGGACCTCGAGCACTGGGCGGCCTTCCGCAACAGTTTCGACGACCTGATCGGGTTGCTCACCGAGGTGGCGGCCGGGGATCACGGGCGCGCTCCCGCCTCGATCCTCATGCTGGGCGGCGACGTCCACTGCTCCTACCTCGAGGAGGTCGAGCTCACCGCGCCCCGGGCGCGGAACTCGCCCACCAGGGTCCACCAGTTGGTCATGTCCCCGTTCCGCAATCCTCTACAGAAGTCGATCCGGATGGTCAACCGGATCTCGGTCCGGAATCCCGCGCCCGCGCTGACCCGCCGGCTCGCCGAGGTGGTCGGTGTGCGCGAGCCACAGGTCAGGTGGGACGTCACCGACGGGATCTGGTTCCACAACGGGGTCATGACCCTTGTACTGCGCGGCCGTCGCGCCACCGTCAAGGTGGAACACGCGTACGTGGAGTGGCCCGCACGCGGCCTGGGGAGGGTCCTCACGCTGCTACCCGGTCTGGCGCCGGACTCCTGGGGCCGGAGAGGACGACGACGACGAGGTGGGGACGACCTCGAGGCCAAGCCCCGTCAGGTCCTGCGCAGGACGCTGACCAAGGAGCTCACCGACTGACCGGGCACTCGCCGGCCCGCGACCTGTACCGCCCCGCGTGGTGGCGGGTCAGTCCAGCCCCGAGCGCAGGTCGCGCGCCGCGGCCGTGGGGTCGTCCGCGTCGGTGATCGCGCGGACCACCACCGCCCGCCGGGCTCCCGCGACCAGCACGTCGGGGAGGTTCTGCCGGTTGATCCCGCCGATGGCGAACCAGGGCTTGGCCCCGGGGTGGTCCGCCCTCGCCGCCGCGTGCCCGACCAGGTCCAGGCCCGGAGCGTGGCGGCCGGGCTTGGTGGGCGTGGGCCACACCGGGCCGGTGCAGAAGTAGTCGACCTGCGGGTCCGCCACCGCGGCGTCGACCTCCCCGGGGGCATGGCACGACAGGCCTATCACCACGTCGTCGCCGACCACGCGGCGCGCCCATTCCACCGGCAGGTCGTCCTGGCCCACGTGCAGTACGTCCGCACCCGACGCCACCGCCACGTCGGCGCGGTCGTTGACGGCCAGCAACGCGCCGTGCGAGTCGCACACCTCGCGCATCGCCGCCAGCGCGCGCAGCTCGTGGGCGGCCTCCAGCGGACCGTGCCCACGTTCACCGGGAGAGTTCTTGTCCCGCAGTTGCACGATGTCAACACCACCGGCCAGCGCGGCGGCGACGTCCCGGCGCAGCGCCGGGAAGTCTCCGGACCACCCCTGCTCGCGCGCCTGCTCGTCGAGGTGTCGTCGTGCGTCGATGCAGAGGTAGAGCCGGGCGTCGGCGAGGCGGGAGCGGAGTCGGTCGGCGTGGGTGGTCATGTGCGTAACCGTAGGCGATGGCCCCACTAGGCTGGACGACGTGACTCCCGACACCGGACCTGCCGTCCCGAGGATCGGCGCCCGCCGGCTGGCCGTGATCGGCGGTTCGGTGATCGGCCTGGCCTGCGCGTGGTCGGCCGCCAGGACCGGGCTGGCCGCGGAGGTGGTGATTCACGAGCCCGACGACTCCGGCCCCGACGGGGTGCCCTCCTCGGCCGCGGCGTGGGTGGCCGGCGGCATGCTCGCTCCGTTCAGTGAGGCCTGGCCGGGGGAGGAGGCGGTGTTCGCCCTCGGCGTGGACTCGCTCCGCCGCTGGCCGGAGATGCTGAGCGCGCTCGAACCCTACGTCCCGCCCGGTCCCCCCGTCCGGACCGCCACCCGCACCCACATGTTGGCCGTGGACGAGGCCGACGCCCGGGACCTCGACATGGCCATGGAGTGGGCCGCCCGCCAGCCGGACCCCACCCGCGACGGCCCCGACTCGCGTCCGGGCTCCGCCGTGTTTCCGGGTTCGGCCGTACTGCGGTGCTCCGCGTCGCACCCGGACCCCGGCATCACCGAGGCCGACCTGCGCCGGGTCACGCGGCGGGAGCTGCGTGAGGCCGAGCCGTCCCTGGCCCGCGTCGCCCGCGCCGCCTATCGGATGGACTCCGAGGGGGCCGTCGACAACCGCGTCCTGCTGGCCGCCCTGACCCGCGCGTGCCGCGCCGAGGGCGTGAGGTGGGTGCGCAGCGCGGTGACCTCGATCGACGACGTCGACGCGGACCGCATCGTCCTGGCCGCAGGTTCCGGGTCCGCCGACCTTGCGGGGTTGCCGGTGCGCCCGGTCAAGGGCGAGGTGCTCCGGCTGCGCGCCCGGCCAGGCTGCGAGGACCCGCCCCGAGGGGTGGTGCGGGCGTTCGTCCGCGGCAGGCCGCTCTATCTGGTGCCGCGCGACGGCGGTCTGGTCGTGGGCGCCACGCAGTACGAGCACGGTGACGACCGGCAGGTCACGGTCGCCGGGGTGCGCGACCTGCTCGCCGACGCCGAGATGATCTTCCCCGGGATCGGGGAGTACGAGTTGGCCGAGGCCATCGCCGGTCTCCGGCCGATGTCGCCGGACAACCTGCCGTTCCTCGGCGCCGACCCCCGGGAACCGCGCCTCATCCACGCCTCCGGTCATGGCCGCAACGGCATCGCGCTCACCCCGGTGACCGTCGCGGCGGTCTGGGCGGAGTTGCACGCCGTGCGCGGCCCGGCGGCTGCGCGCGCCGCCGCGCCGGACCGCTTCACTCGCGGATGAGGTCTCCGGCACAGACCACTACGCTGGGGTCACACGTCACCACCCCGGGACGTCACGACCGTGCCGCAGGAGGCCCCATGATCGTCACCGTGAACGGCGAGGACCGCACACTCGCCGACGGCGCGACCGTCCGCGTGCTCGTCACCGAACTCGACCTCCCCGACGAGGGGGTGGCCGTGGCGGTCGACGGCGTGGTGGTGCCCAGCTCGGGCTGGGACCAGGCCGCACTGGGCGCGGGAGCGGAGGTGGACGTCCTCACGGCGGTCCAGGGTGGCTGAGGTCGCAGGCCCGGCCGAGGTCCTGGGCTCGCCGCTGGTCATCGCCGGTGAGGAGCTGGGGTCCCGCCTCATCATGGGCACCGGCGGGGCCGGCAACCAGGAGGTTCTGAGGGAGTCCCTCATCGCCTCCGGGACGGCACTGACCACCGTGTCCATCCGCAAGGTCGACCTGCGACTGGGGTCCGACGGGCTCGGGCTACTCGGGCTGCTGCGCGAACTCGGCATCCGGCCTCTGCCCAACACCGCCGGCTGCCGGGGTGCCGCCGAGGCGGTCAAGACCGCGCGACTCGCCCGTGAGGCGCTGGGCACCAACTGGGTCAAGCTCGAGGTGATCGCCGACGAACGCACGCTCCTGCCCGACGCCCTGGAACTGGTGGAGGCCGCGGAGGATCTGGTCGACGACGGGTTCGTCGTCCTGCCCTACACCACCGACGACCCCGTCCTGGCCCGCCGCCTGGAAGATGTCGGCTGCGCGGCCGTGATGCCGTTGGGCGCTCCCATCGGCACCGGCCTGGGGATCTGCAACCCGCACAACCTGGAGATGATCGTCGAACGCGCCGGGGTGCCGGTGATCTGCGACGCCGGGATCGGCACCGCCTCGGATGCGGCACTGGCGATGGAACTCGGCTGCGACGGGGTCCTCTTGGCCACCGCCGTGACCCGCGCGGAGAACCCGCCGCTCATGGCGGCGGCGATGCGGGAGGCCGTCCGCGCAGGCCACGCCGCCCGCGCCGCCGGACGTATCCCGAAGAGGTTCTGGGCGCAGGCGTCGAGTCCGCCGGTGGACTGACGCCGACGGGGTCGACAGGGTGAGAGTGCCCCGTGCCCCGTGCCCCGTGCCCCGTGCCCGGTGCTCTGTCGACGGCGCCCGGAGGGTCTACCGGGTCCGGGGAACCCTGCGCACCTCCACGCCGCCCATGAGCGCGAGCCCCGTGACCCGCACGACCGGGGCGCCCGGAGAGGCCTGCCGCACCGGTCGGGGGTCGGGCTTCCACCTGCCGGCCTCCTCGCCGAATCCGCCCATCAGACCGAGCCCTTCCACCACGACGTGGATGTCGTCCGGTACATAGATCTCGACCCCGCCCATGATCGCGAAGGCGCGGATCGTGGTCTCGTGCGCCTGAAGAGAGGCCTGGCGCAGGTCGAGTTCGACCCCGCCCATCACGGCGAACGCCGTGTGCTCGGCCGGGAGCGTCCACGCGCCCCTGCGCTCGCATCCACCCATGAACGCCAGTGACGACGACGGACCGGTGCCGCCGGTGACCCTCCGCTCGGGTGCCGCCTCGTGGTGGAGCCCGGGTCGGGACACGCCGTCGCCGCGGGCGGGGGAGAGGTCGCGGGTGAGCTCGGCCAGGTCGGACTGGAACAGCGCCCCGTACGCCTTGGTGGTGCGCTCGTCGAACTCCGCCAGGGTCAACCGTCCCTCCGAGTAGGACTGCTGGAGGAACCGCGCCGTCGCCTCACGCTCGTGGTCCGATGCACGGATCGACGGGAGGTCAGGGCCGGGATCGTCGCGTGCGTCGTCCATGTCACGAGAGTAAGCCCTGACACACCTGGGCGGGAGCTGAGCGGGAGGAACCCGCTATCCGGACCACGGCAGGCACACTGGAGCCCATGATCGAGGTACGCAATCTCACCAAACGCTTCGGCGCCGCTACGGCAGTCGAGGACCTCAGCTTCGTGGTGCGGCCAGGCGTCGTCACCGGCTTCCTCGGCCCGAACGGTGCCGGGAAGTCCACCACCATGAGGATGATCGTCGGTCTGGACACCCCTACGTCGGGGGAGGCGCTGATCAACGACCAGCCGTACCGGACGCTCGCGGATCCCATCCGCACCGTCGGGTGCCTGCTCGACGCGTCGTGGACCCACGCCAACCGGTCCGCGCGATCGCACCTGAAGATGATCGCCGCCGCGGGCGGACTGCCCGACAGCCGCGTCGACGAGGTGCTGTCGCTGGTCGGCCTGACCGAGGTGGCCGGCCGCAAGGTGGGTGGCTACTCCCTGGGCATGCGGCAACGGCTCGGTCTGGCCACCGCCATGCTCGGCGATCCCGAGGTGTTGCTGTTCGACGAACCGGTCAACGGACTCGACCCCGAGGGAATCCTCTGGATCCGCCGTTTCATGCACGCCCGCGCCGCCGAGGGCCGGACGGTGCTCGTCTCGAGCCACCTGTTGTCGGAGATGGCTCAGACGGCCCAGGATCTCGTCGTCATCGGCCGGGGGGTCCTGCGCGCCCAGACGTCCGTCGAGGAGTTCCTCTCCGCGGCCCGGTCATCGGTCCTGCTGCGGACGCCGCACGTCGACGAGTTCACGGCCGCGGCCCGGGAGGAGGGGATCAACGCCACCTTCGACCCCGAGGAGGGGGTGTTCCTCATCGAGGGGCTGCCGGCCCACCGGGTCGGTGACCTCGCCGCGAGCCTGGGGATCACCGTCCACGAACTGCACGAGAAGCGGGCGTCGCTCGAGGAGGCCTTCATGGCGCTCACCGACCAGGACGTCGAGTACCACGGTCAGGAGACCACCCGATGAACCTGTTGAAGTCCGAGTGGATCAAGGCCACCACCACCAAGAGCGCCTACTGGCTCTACGGACTGGGAATCGTGCTCGCCGTCGGCCTCGCCGCGATCATCGGCCAGTTCGAGCAGACCTCCACCGGGGAACCGGTGGCCGGTGCGCCCGGCGGCGGCGGTGACCCGCTGTTCGCGATACTGGGGGTCAGCGCGTTCACTGTGATCCTGGCATGGATCGCCGCGATCGTCGCCGTGACCGGCGAGTACCGGTTCCACACGAACAAGGCCACCTTCCTCGCCTCACCGTCGCGGTGGCCGGCGGTGCTCGCCAAGACGGCGCTGTTCACCGTGATGTCGATGGTCGTGACCGCCGTGGCAGTGGTGGTCTCGCTGCTGGCCGCGGGGGCGCTGTCCGGTCTGGACTCGTGGACCCCGTTCTCGGGCGACGGGCTGACGTACCTCGTGCGGTTCCCCGTCTACGCGGCGGTGGGCACCCTCGCCGTGATGGGCCTGGCGTACATCATGCGCAACGCCGCCGGCACCATCTCGCTGTTCCTGGTGTGGACGTTGGCGCTGGAGGGCATGGTCTCCCTGATCCCCCGGGTGGGGCAGGACATCGCCGGCTGGATGCCGTTCGCCAACGGCGACTTCTGGACCCAGGGTGAGACCGCGCGCGGGTTCATCACGTGGGGCGAGTGGCCGGCGTTCGCGTGGTACGCGGCGGTCTGCGTGGCGCTGTGGGTCGCGGGTCTGGTGATCACCCTGCGCCGCGACGCCTGAACGGCACCGATGACACGGCCCGGGTGTAGGTACACCCGGGCCGCGTCTCGTCGCGGGCTGGGCCGCGCGCGGGCTGGGCCGACTCGCGGGGGGGCGGACGCCCTGTGGAAGGTCAGTGCTGACTGATCGGCAGGTAGACGCGGGAGCCCTGTTCGGCGAACTCCGCCGATTTCTCCGCCATCCCCGCCTCGATCGCCTCGACCGTCTCCATCCCGTGCTCGGCCGCGTAGTCCCGGATGTCCTGGGAGATCCGCATCGAGCAGAACTTGGGACCGCACATCGAGCAGAAGTGGGCGGTCTTGGCGGGCTCGGCGGGCAGAGTCGCGTCGTGGTACGCCAGCGCGGTGTCCGGGTCGAGCGCCAGGGCGAACTGGTCCCTCCACCGGAACTCGAACCGCGCGGTGCTCAGCGCGTCGTCCCGTCTCTGTGCGCCGGGGTGCCCCTTGGCCAGGTCCGCCGAGTGCGCGGCGATCTTGTAGGTGATCACGCCGGTCTTGACGTCGTCGCGATCGGGCAGGCCCAGGTGCTCCTTGGGGGTGACGTAACAGAGCATCGCCGTACCCGCCTCCGCGATCCGCGCGGCGCCGATGGCGGAGGTGATGTGGTCGTAACCCGGTGCGATGTCCGTGGCCAGCGGCCCCAGCGTGTAGAAGGGCGCCTCCTCGCACCACTCCTCCTCGAGCCGCACGTTCTCCACGATCATGTGCATCGGCACGTGTCCGGGGCCCTCGATCATCACCTGGACGCCGTGGCGCTTGGCGATCCCGGTGAGCTCACCCAGCGTGCGGAGCTCGGCGAACTGGGCCTCGTCGTTGGCATCCGCGATCGATCCGGGCCTCAGGCCGTCCCCGAGGGAGAACGTCACGTCATAGCGCGCGAGGATCTCGCAGAGCTCGGTGAAGTGGGTGTAGAGGAACGACTCGCGGTGGTGCGCCAGGCACCACGCCGCCATGATCGAACCTCCGCGCGAGACGATCCCGGTGACGCGCTTGGCGGCGAGCGGGACGTACCGCAGGAGCACGCCCGCGTGGACGGTCATGTAGTCCACGCCCTGCTCGCACTGCTCGATGACGGTGTCGCGGTAGAGCTCCCAGGTCAGCGCGGTCGGATCGCCGCCCACCTTCTCCAGTGCCTGGTAGATCGGCACGGTCCCCACGGGAACGGGGGAGTTGCGCATGATCCACTCGCGGGTTTCGTGGATGTCCCGCCCGGTGGACAGGTCCATGATGGTGTCCGCACCCCACCGGGAGGCCCACACCATCTTCTCGACCTCCTCCGCGATCGAGCTGGTGACCGCGGAGTTGCCGATGTTGGCGTTGATCTTGGTGAGGAAGCGCTTGCCGATGATCATCGGCTCGCTCTCCGGGTGGCGGTGATTGGCCGGGATGACGGCGCGGCCGGCCGCCACCTCGGTCCGCACCACCTCGACGTCGATCCCCTCCCTGGCGGCGATGAAGCGCATCTCCGGGGTGATGTGGCCCGCGCGGGCCCAGGCCAGCTGGGTCCGCACCGGCGTGGGGTCCTCCGCCGAGGCGGGCGCGGCCTCCGGGTGGGCCCAGCCGTCGCGGGTGGGCGGCAGTCCTGCGGCGAGGTCGTGGCACTCCCCGGCGTCGGCGTACCCGGTGTACGGACCGGAGGTGTCGTAGACGTCGAACGACGTGCCATTGGTCAGGGCGATCCGCCGGACGGGCACGCGCAGCGTGATGCCCTCCGCCGGGATCTCAAGGTAGGACTTGCTGCTGGAGTGGATCGGACCGCAGGTCACGGACTCGATCGAGGTGGAATCTGCGCTGGTGGTGGACGTGTGTGTGCCCATGATGCTCACTGCTCCCTACGCCGGCATGACCCGGACAGGTTCTACGGTCGACGGCCCGGCCGGCCGTCCTCTCAGCCCGCGCTCCGAAGCGGACTCCCGTGTGGACGAGTATGAAATTGTGCCGGGTGAGCGTAACCCGACGAGTAGCATCGGGTGTGGAACACACCCTGCCGAAGGAGTCCCATGTCCCGAGTGGAGTCACTGGTGTTGGTCCACAACACCGATAGAGACCGGTTCGAACTGTGGGACGGCGAGACCTTCATGGGCCTGGTGGGGTACGAGAAGGACGGCGAGGTCTTCATCCTTCTGCACACCGTCATCGAGGAGCATTTCGGTCAGCAGGGAATCGCTCGGCTGCTGGTCAGCCTGGTGCTCACCCGGATGCGCCTGGACGGGTGCAAGATCCGTCCGGTGTGTAGCTACGTCCGCCGTTTCCTCATCCGCTTCCCCGAGTATCAACTCCTCGTGGCCCCCCGCTGACCCGGGAAGGGTGTTTCGAGGAGCCCACTTGCGGGGATACGATTCGGGCATGACGAATCCGAGTTACCCCGGTTCCTCCTCCGACTCCCCGTACGGTGCCGGCCAGACCCCCGGGCAGGACTCCGGCTACTGGCAGGACTCGGGCTACGGCCAGGGCCCGACATACGGGCAGGGCGCATCGTCGTACGGCCAGCACCCGGGTTACGGGGCCCAGAGCCCCGGGGGGTTCACCGGCCCGACCGGAGCCGCTCGGCCGGGCCCGCCGTCGAACATCGGCTGGGCGGTGGCCTCGATCCTGTTCTTCTGGCCGCTGGCATTCGTCGCGATGACCCGGGCCTCGGACGTCTACCCGCTGTGGGCGGCCGGGCACCATGCGGAGGCCGAAGCGGCGAGCGCGTCCGCCAAGAAGCTCGGCCTCATCTCGCTCGGCCTCTTCGCCCTGCTGATCGTGCTCTACTTCGCCTTCATCTTCGCCATGATCGGACTGAGCGCCAGCGGGTTCTGACCCGCGGGCGGGCCGTTCCCGCCACGGCGGGCGTTCCCGCCACGGCGGGCGTTCCCGCTCAGGCAGGTGTTCCCGCTCAGGCGATGCCCAGACGTGGCGCCTCGATGGCCGGGCATGCGTCCATCACCACGTCGAGCCCGGCGTCGGCGGCACGCTGGGCGGCGGCCTCGTCTATCACGCCGAGCTGGAGCCAGACCGCCTTCGCGCCCCGGGCGATCGCCTGGTCCACGACGTCGCCCGCGAGCGCCGAATTGACAAAGACGTCGACCACATCGATCTCGCCGGGCACCGACGCGAGATCCGGGTACCCCTGTTGGCCGTGGACCGTCTCGGCCCTGGGATGAACAGGGACGATCTCGTGACCCAGGTTGAGGACATACGCGGCGATCCCGTGCGCGGTCCGGGCGGTGTTCGCCGACAGGCCCACGATCGCCCAGCGACCGGGTTCCGAGAGCAGACGTCTGACAACGGCCGGATCATTCGTGTGACTCATACCCGGTGCAATGCGCGCCGGCGCCCGGACATTCCCGACGGGTCGTGTGCGCGGGGCCTTCCTTCGCAGGCTCAGTCAGTCCCCGACGAAGCCTGTGCGCGGGGCCTTCCTTCGCAGGCTCAGTCAGTCCCCGACGGCGTCCTTGGCGCGGCGGACGATCTTCGGGTCGGGGTCAAACACGACCTGGGGGTCCTTCTCCGGGTAGTCGAACTGGTGGAGGAAATGGCGCATGGCGTTGATGCGCGCCCGCTTCTTGTCGTTGGACTTGATGGTGATCCAGGGAGCCCAGTCGGTGTCGGTGCGGCGGAACATCTCCTCCTTGGCGGCGGTGTACCGGTCCCACTTGTCCAGTGATTCCAGGTCCATCGGGGAGAGCTTCCATCGCCGGACCGGGTCGAGCTGCCGGATCGCGAACCGGGTCTTCTGCTCCTCCTGGGTGACGGAGAACCAGAACTTCGTCAGCCCGATGCCGGAATCCACGAGCATCTTCTCGAACATCGGTGCCTGCTCCATGAACGTGGAGTACTGGGCGTCAGTACAGAACCCCATCACCCGCTCGACGCCGGCCCGGTTGTACCAGGACCGGTCGAACATCACCAGCTCGCCGCGGGTGGGCAGATGACTGATGTAGCGCTGGAAGTACCACTGGTACAGCTCGGTCTCGGTGGGCTTGATCAACGCCACCACGCGGGCCTGTCGCACGTTGATGTACTCGGTGAACCGCTTGATCGTCCCACCCTTGCCGGCGGCGTCCCGGCCCTCGAACACGATCACGTGCCGGTGACCCGACTCGGCCTGCCAGTTCTGGAACTTGAGCAGCTCGATCTGCAGCAGGTACTTCTCCACCTCGTACTGGTTGCGGTCCAGTCGGTGGTCGTACGGGTAGTTCTCCCGCCACGTGTCGACGGCCCTGCCGTTGATGTCGATGAGGTCGGGGTCCTCACCGTGGTCGTCGCGGACGGTGAAGCCCTCGGCGCGCAGCCGGTCGATGTAATGGCGGAGTTGGAACGTGGACATCGGTGGGGGCTCCTGGTGCTGAGACGAGGTGGCGGTGTTAGTCGAGGTCCACGACGACGGGCGCGTGGTCGGAGGCGCCCTTGCCCTTGCGTTCCTCGCGGTCGATGAACGCGCCGGTCACCCGCGACGCGAGTTCCGGCGAGTGCAGCTGGAAGTCGATACGCATGCCCTGCTTCTTGGGAAAGCGCAGCTGGGTGTAGTCCCAGTAGGTGTAGACGCCGGGGCCCGGGGTGTACTCGCGGGTGACCTCGCGGAAGCCCGCCCCGTCGAAGGCGGCGAAGGCCTGGCGTTCGGGCTCGGACACGTGGGTCTTGCCGTCGAAGACTTCCATGTCCCACACGTCGTCGTCGTGCGGTGCCACGTTCCAGTCGCCCACCAGCGCCACCTGCGCCGACGGGTCGGCGGCGAGCTCGGCGGACGCGTGGTCGCGGAGCCGGGCCAGCCACTCGAGCTTGTAGGTGTAGTGGGGGTCCGCCAGCTCGCGACCGTTGGGCACGTAGAGGCTGTAGACGCGGACGCCGTCGCACACCGCCGAGATGGCGCGCGCCTCCGGGTCCTGCGTGACCTCGGGGTCCTTGTGGAAACCGGGCATGTCGTCGAAGCCCAGCCGGACGTCGTCGAGCCCCACCCGCGAGGCCACGGCCACGCCGTTCCACTGGCTGAGCCCGTGGTGGGCGACCTGGTATCCCAACTCCTCGAACGCCTCGTGCGGGAACTGGTCGTCCTTGCACTTGGTCTCCTGCATGGCCAGGACGTCGACGTCCGAGCGTTCCAGCCAGGCCGTGACGCGGTCCCGTCGAGCTCTGATCGAGTTGACATTCCAGGTGGCCAGGCGCATGGCGAGCAGTCTATTACCCGGCGTCGGATCGCGTGGACCGCGGAGTGGAACCCTCGACGACGACGAGGTGACGCATCGAATGGTGCGGGGCCAACCCGAGTTTGGCCCACAGGCCGCGGCCGGCCGAGTTGTCCGCGAACACGTGGAGGTGGCACTCCTCGGCGCCCAGCGACCGACCCCACCCGACGAGCGCGCCCGTGACGACCTCGGCCAGCCCGCGTCGGCGGTGGGCGTCGGCGGTCTGCACGCACGAGACCGCGATGCGCGGCGCCCCGTCGGGCCCGGTGGTCACGGCGCCCCGGGCGATGGCTGCCAGGTCGCCGTCGTGCTCGACGCGCGCGAACACCACGTGCCCGCCCGGTCCCGGCTGCTCCTGGTCTGTCCCGCCCGTCACTGTCCCACCCAGCCCCGCTCCATCCAGCCCCGCGGTCGCCAGCATCGCGGGCCGGACCCGGTCGGGGTCCAGACCGGCGGTGGCGTGGTACAGCGCGAGCCAGTCGTCGTCGGGGGAGTCGGCCAACACCACCGGGGGCCGCGCGTCGGCGGGGACGGTGGCGTCCACGCGATCCAGCAGTTCGCGGCTGTCGACCGTGCACAGCACGAGTTCCCTGTCCGCGTGCACCCGTGCGGGATCCACCGGCCGACCGTCGAGCAGCATCCGGTCGGCGTCCACGAGCCGGTCCACGGCCACCAGGCGCAGCGGCAGGCCGCGGGCCGCGTACCAGTCGCGAACCCCGTCCAGCTCCGAGCAGCTGGCCCACGGCAACACCGGGACCGCGGAATTCCCGCGGTAGGACCAGTCGTCGCCGGCGCGGCAGAACCAGCCGTCGACGAGCTCGAATTCCGTGCCCGGCCAGGCCAGCGCGCCCGCGTACTCGTGGGCCCGGATGTCGCGTGCGCGGACCGGCCGGGGCGGTAGCACCTTGAGCACCGCGATGTCGGAATCGGGGATCCGCACCTCCTCGCCCGATTCGCGGCGCACCACGAGTTCGGGATCCAGCGCGAGAACGTGCCCGATGACGTCGGTGTAGAGGTGCGACCCCTGCCCGGCCTCCAGATGGCGCCGGACCACCACGCGCATCCCCACCTCCACGCGTCGGCCGGCGTTCCACCGGGACCGTTCCGCCAGACCCCGGTCCTGCTCAGCCACGGGGGGCGGTGGCCTCGTCGTCGTCCCACCCGTCACCGTCGTCCTCGTCGGCGAACGGATCGGGATCGGTGGTCGGGTCCCAGCTCAACCCGGGCACCCCCCAGCCCGCGTCCCGGATGTGGCGTTTGGCGGCCTTGCGGTGACGGCCGATCAGGTGGTCGGTGTAGAGGTACCCGTCGAGGTGACCGACCTCGTGCTGCAGGCACCGCGCGAACAGGCCGTAGCCCTCGACCGAGACCGGCTCGCCGTTCTCGTCGGTTCCGGTGACCCGGGCCCACCAGGCGCGCCCGCGCGGGAAGTTCACACCGGGGACGGACAGGCACCCTTCGAGGTCCTCCTCCGGGTCCGGCATGGTCTCCGGGATTTCGGAGGTCTCCAGCACCGGGTTGACGATGCAGCCGCGGCGGTTGAGCCACCCGCCGCGGGCCTCGACGTCCTCGCGGGAGACGCCCTCGCCGTCCTCGGTGTCCAGATCGGGGCAGTCGTAGACGAACACCCGCTTGCGCACCCCCACCTGGTTGGCGGCCAGACCCACCCCGTTGGCGGCGTCCATCGTGTCGTAGAGATCCCGGACGAGGTCGCGGATCTCCTCCGGGGACTCCGTGACGGGGTCGGTGGGGGAGTGGAGGGCGGGATCGCCGAGGATGACGATGGGCAGGACGGCCATGGCAGACGATCCTAGTGCGCACCTGGCAGGGTGTCGGATCCGTGTGGTTCACTACGGGGGAATCACAACGGTGTGATCCGGGCACAGGAGGCGAGCGAATGGGTCGATCAGCAACCGCGGCACGCCGACCGCAGGTCGAGGGCGGCTCGCCGCCCGCGGACGAGCTGCACGCCGCCGACCCCGTGCTGTCCGACAGGGACCAGGCCATGCTCGAGTTCGAGCGTCAGTGGTGGAAGTTCGCCGGCTCCAAGGAGGAAGCGATCCGGCAGAAGTTCGACATGTCCGGGACCCGCTACTTCCAGATCCTCAACGGCCTCATCGACCGCCCCGAGGCGCTGGCCGCGGACCCGCTGCTCGTCAAGCGGCTTCGTCGCATGCGCAGCAGCCGTCAGAAGGCACGCGCGGCGCGCAACCTGGGAATGCGGCTCGACTGACCTACACTCACCGGCGTGAGCTCCCAGCCCGAAACCTCGCAGTACGACCCCTACGGTCCGGGTGCGCCCGCCGGCGACGCCGGGGCCGGCCCCGACCAGGATGAGCCGACCGGCCCTCCGTACCGGGCCATCGCGATGGTCCTCCTCGCCGCGGTGGTCCTGGCGATAGGCATCGGGCTCGTCCAGTTGTTCGGGGGCGACGACGAGACCCCGACCGCCACCGATCAGGACAGTGCCCAGGTCGAGCAGGCCGACCCGCCCGCGGCGCCTGCCCAGCCCGGGGACGCCCCCGCCGACCCGCAGGACGCTCCCGACGGCCAGGCGGTGCCCGGCCAGCCCGGCCAGCCCGGTGAACCCGGTCAGGCCGCCGAGCAGCCTCCGGCCGGCCAGCCCGGCGTCCCGGCCGTGACCGCGGTACCCGTGCAGGTGTTCAACAACAGCACCGTCTCGGGGCTCGCCGGGAGGACCGGCGAGACGCTCCGCGAGTCCGGTTTCGCCGTCGGCGAGGTGGCCAACCTGCCCTCGAACCGGCCGGTGGTGTCCGAGTCGACGGTCTACTTCGGAACCGGTGCCGGTGAGCGGCAGGCCGCCGAGGCCGTCGCGGCCCAGCTGGGCATCCCCGCCCTGCCCCGGCCTGCCGATCTCGAGGTGGGTGCCCCCGGTGTGATCGTGATCGTCACCCAGGACCTCGACCGCTGACGGCTGAGGATATGATGAGTCCACGCACTCCGCCCGTCGGGACGCGTGCTCATAGCGACCTGCAGCTTTCCGAGATCGAAGGAGCCCTCATGGCCCCGCGTCAGACCGCCCGCCGCCTCATGGTCGCGGTTCCCGCATTCGCACTCGCGTTCGCCATGACCGCGTGTACTCCGCCCAACGAGGAGCCCGCGGATCCCGACGCCCCCTACACCCTGCCCACCTACACGGGGGAGGCCGACGCGGAGGCGGAGGACGCCGCCGTGGTCGAGGGCGCGGAGGTCGAGGGTGCGGAGGTCGAGGTCGTCGAGGTCGAGGAGGACGTCCTCGTGGAGGTCCCCGTCGGGGATCAGCCCGCCCAGGGTCAGAACGGGACCGCGGTGTCGCCCGCTCAGCCCGCCCCGTGATAGACCGGTAGCCCGGCACCACCGGACGAGCCCCGCCCCCGCGAAGGGAGCGGGGCTCGAGTCGTCCCGGGGCCCGGACCGGATCGGCGAGCTAGGGCGTGTTCTTCCGGTTGGCCTCGCTGGCCTGGAACTTCTCCAGCACCGGGGCCTCGTGGGTGATCGTGCCGTCCTCGACGCTCTCGTGGTACGCCAGGTTGCCCACGCGGTTGGCGATCACCGGGGCGGTGCACACGGCCACGATGCCGGCCAGCAGCAGCATTCCCAGGTCGATGTGGGGGAAGATCCGGACACTCGCCCCCAGCAACACCAGCACCAGTCCCAGGACCTGCGGTTTGGCGGCCGGGTGCATCCGACTCAGGGTGTCGCGGAAGCGCACCAGACCGATGGCGCTGGCGAGGGTCAGCAGCGCCCCGGCGAGGACGAAGAGCGCCGAGACGATCTCTCTGGGGTCGTCGGTCATGTGAGGGCCTCCTTGTCGACCCCGGAGGTGTCGCTCACGCGGAACCGGGCCACGGACACCGATCCGAGGAAGGCGACCAGGGCGAGTGCCACGAGGGCGGCCGCCGCCGTGGTGTCCTTACTCCATGCGATGTACACCCCGACGCCGCACTGGGCGATCGCGGCGAGCATGTCCAGCGAGATCAGTCGGTCGAGGGTGCCCGGACCACCGATCAGACGGATCATGGTGGTGAACAGTGCGAGCGTCAGGGCGACCACGGCCGCGCTCCACAACAGCAGTGACAGGCTCATCGGTGCTCCTCGCTGTCGGACACGGGACCGGACACGGGATCGGACACGGGTTCCGGCTCGGCCGTGCGGTCGTGGATGCGGTCCGGGCCGTCGGCCTCGTACTCCTCCGACGGGGCGCAGTAGTGCTGCGGGCTCGGTTTCCAGTCCTCGGGCCGCTCGAACGCCCGAGAGTACAGCTGTTCGACGTGGGCGGTCTGGCGCCGGAACCGCTCGACCGCCTCGGGGCTGCCGGCGTCCAGGACGTGGACATACACGTACCGGGCCACCGGATCGACGCGCACGACGACGCCTCCGGGCATGAGGTTCAGGGTGTTGACGGCCAGGGCGAGCGTGAAATCCGACCGGAGGCTCATCGGCGCCCGCAGTACCGCGGAACGAGGCGGCGCCTGCGGGCGCACGGACAGCCACGCCACGGCGAGCGAGGAGCGGACGAGATAGTAGGCCACCACGATCACCAGCCACACCGTCGACAGAGGTCTGACCAGGCCCTCCACGGGCACACGGGGGAGCGGGAGCAGGACCATCACCACGATCGCCACGAGGACCCCGGCGGCGACGGTCCCCACCTCGATCGGGCCCCACAGCATGACCCACGCGACCGTCAGCCAGAGCATCATGAACAGGCGGGAACCGATCACGCGGGGTTCGAGACGGGTCGTGATCCTGCGGGCCATGTCAGCGCACCCCCGTCACGGAACCGGTGTAGCGGTCGGGCGTCGCGTCGAGGGGGATGGTGTCCAGATAGTCATGCCGCTCCATCAGACTCTCGGCGGCCCGGTCGGTCACCCCGAGCAACGGGCCGGCGAACACTGTCATCAACAAGGAGACCACGATCAGGGCCATGGTGGGCGCGACCATGCTCAGCGGCATCCGGCCGACCTCCTCGCGCTCGTCGAACTCCACGTACTCGTCGGAGGGCAGCAGCGCCAACGGCTTGGCCAGGGCCACCGCACCCTCCGGGGCGTCCGCCCGGGGACGCCAGAACGCCTTGGACCACACGCGCACCATCACGTAGAGCGACAGCAGGCTGGTGACCATCGCCCCGGCGACGAGGACCCACATGAGCGCCCCTCCGACCTCGGCGCCGGCCTGGACCACCGCGAGCTTGCCGATGAACCCCGAGAAGGGCGGGATGCCGCCGAGGTTGAGGGCGGGGATGAGGAACATCACCGCGAGGACGGGGCTGGCCACCGCGAGCGAGCCGAGGCGGCGCAGGGAGGACGACCCGGCCTGCCGCTCGATCAGTCCGACCACCAGGAACAGGGTGGTCTGGACGATGATGTGGTGCCCGACGTAGTAGATCGCCGCACTCAGCCCGTACCCGGTCGACAGGGCGATGCCGAAGATCATGTAACCGATGTGGCTGACGAGGGTGAACGACAGTATTCGTTTGATGTCCGACTGCGCGATGGCGCCGAGGATGCCGATGACCATCGTGAGCAGACCCGCCACCAGCAGGACGCCGTCCATGGCGCCACCGGGGAACACGAGGGTGTGGAAGCGGATGATCGCGTACACACCCACCTTGGTCAGCAGTCCGGCGAACACCGCGGTGACGGGGGCGGGCGCGGTGGGGTAGGAGTCGGGCAGCCAGGTCGACAGTGGGAAGACGGCGGCCTTGATGCCGAACGCGACCAGGAAGACGGCGAAGATCGTGTTCCGCAGCCCCTCCGGGACCTCGGCCATCCGCACGGAGAGCTGGGCGAGGTTGAGTGTGCCCGCGGCCGAGTAGGTCAGGGCGATGCCGAGCAGGAAGACCATCGAGGACACCATCGACACGACGGTGTAGGAGACCCCGGCGCGGACGCGTTCCTGACTGGCGCCGAGCGTGAGCAGGACGTAGGAGGCGGCCAGCAGCATCTCGAACCCGACGAACAGGTTGAACAGGTCGCCGGCGATGAACGCGGCGTTCAGTCCCGCCGCGAGCGCCAGGTAGGTGGGGAGGAAGATGGAGGTGGGCTGGTCGCCGTCGCCGTCGCGGACACCCTGTCCCACGGCATAGATGATCACCGTGAGCAGGACGATCGCCGACACGCAGAGCATGAGCGCGCTGAGCCGGTCGGCCACCAGGGTGATGCCCACGGGCGCGTCCCAGCCGCCCACCTGCACCGTGTGGACGCCGTGCTGGTCGGTGAGCACCAACAGGACGCCGGCGATCACCAGCACGACGGTGAGGGTGACGACGGTGATGATGTTCTGTACCCGGGGTCGGCGGGAGACCACCAGGCACAGTGCCGCGGCGAGCAGGGGTATGAGGACGACGGAGGGGATGAGGTAGCCGAAGAGGTCGGGGGAGATCACCGGTCGCCCTCCCTTCCGTCGTCTCCGCGGTCCCCGTGGTCTCGGTCGTCTCCACGGTCTCGGTCGTCCCCGTCGCGCCGGTGGGTGGTCCTCCGGGGGCGTCGGGCGGGCACGTCGCGCCCGCGGGCCGCCTCTCTCGCCTCCGCTTCGGCCTCTGCCTCGGCCTCTGTCAGGTCCTCGTCGTCGTAGTCGACGTGGTCCCCGAGTTCGGTGGGTTGACCTGTGCTGTGGTCGTCGGACAGGTCCCGGTCGGGCGCGGACCAGGCGTCGGTGGGTGAGCGCTTGGCGATCTTGGTGTCCTCGGCGTCGTCGGCGACCTCGTCGGCGGTGGTGAACTGGTAGGAGCGGTAGGCCAACGCCAGGATGAAGGCTCCGACGCCGGCCGTGATGACGATCGCGGTGAGGATCATCCCGTGGGACAGCGGGTCGGAGTCGGCGGCGTCGGGACTCCGGCCGCGGCCCATGATCGGCGGACTGCCGGGCGGGCCCCCCGCGGCCAGCAGGAGCAGGTTGATGCCGTTGGAGAAGATCATGATCCCCAACAGG
Source organism: Dietzia sp. UCD-THP (assembly GCF_000349585.1). Classification (NCBI taxonomy): domain Bacteria; kingdom Bacillati; phylum Actinomycetota; class Actinomycetes; order Mycobacteriales; family Dietziaceae; genus Dietzia; species Dietzia sp. UCD-THP. The sequence continues at coordinate 90,191 of NZ_KB714655.1, read as the reverse complement.
ATCTTGATGATCGCCCGCTCCAGCAGCAGGTAGACCCCGGCGGCGCAGAGGAGCCCGGCGAGCAGCAGCAACCCGAAGTCGGCGGTCATGACCTGCCTCCTGACGGGGCGCCCTGGTTCTCGGCGGCCTCGCGGCGGGCGGCGCGGTGGGCGGCGAGGTCGGAGCGTGCGCCGTCGGCGTCGACGCCGGGGACGCTGCGCAGTGCGGCCGTGGACGGCGACTCGGTGGCGTCCACGTAGATGGCGCGCAGCTCCTCGAGATCCTCGGCGTCCAGATCGAGTCGGGCGCCCAGGCTGCGGAGGATGTCCAGGACCAGACCCACGACGATGAGGTAGACGCCGGCGTCGAAGAGCAGCGCCGTGACGAACTTGACCTCGCCGAACACCGGTAGCGTGGCCTCGAACGTCGCGCTCGACAGGGCGGGGGCACCGAAGAACATGGAGGCGGTGGCCGTGCCTGCGGCCAGGAGCAGGCCGAGGCCGAGGATCCGTCCCGCGTCGATCGGGATGGCCTCACCGAGCTCGTAGCGCCCGCCCGCGAGGTAGCGCAACACCAGTGCCAGGCCGGCGACCAGACCGCCCGCGAATCCGCCGCCGGGGTTGTTGTGACCCGCGAAGAAGAAGAACAGGCTGAGCACCATCATCGTGGGGAACACGAGTCGGGTGGTGACCTCGAGGACCAGCGAGCGGGCGCGCGGGTCTCGGACGGTGGCGCCGACGAGCCACCGGCCGGGGGTCGCGCCGGGCGCCTCGATCACGATCCGGGCCGCCTCGACGCCGCGCCGACCGGAGCGGGTCTTGTCGACGTCGGCCAGGCGCGGACCGGAACCGTAGCGACGGTTGCGGAAGACGAGACTGGCCACACCGGTGGCCGCGACGAGCAGGACGGTGATCTCCCCGAGAGTGTCCCAGGCCCGGATATCGACCAGGGTGACGTTGACGGCGTTGGCGCCGTTGCCGATCCGGTAGGCGATGTCGGGGAAGTCGAGCGAGACGGCGGGGTGCTGGCGCGCGTTGATGGCGTAGGCGCCGGTGACCACCACGAGCAGACCGACGCCGATCCCGAGCCAGGCCCGGAGTCGGCGGTAGCCGTGCGAGAGCGGCACCTCGGCGGGCATCGTGCGCAGAACCAGCACGAACGCGACCATCAGGAGCGTCTCGACCAGGGCCTGGGTGAGCGCGAGGTCCGGCGCGCCGTGGAAGGCGAAGATCACGGCGAGTCCGTACCCGGTGACGGACATGCAGATCACCGCGGCGAGGCGGTTGCGCAGCACCGCGGCGGCCACCGCGGCGAGTGCCATGGGGATCATGACGATCAACACGACCGGGTTCGCGGACAGCTCCATGCGCAGGCCCTCGCGCGTCCCGGCGAGGAGCGAGATGAACGGGAACAGCACAAGGGTCACGAGGATGATCCCCAGGGTGAGCGGGAGCGAACCGCGCTGGATGCTCGCGGTCAGCCGCAGGGAGAGTGTGTCGAAGAACCTCAGGACGGCGTCGTAGATCCGGTCGGCGTTGCCGAGCGCCGGTGAGTCGAACTGCATCCTCTCCACGGTCCGTTGCGCCACGTAGAGCAGGGTGCCCAGCACGTAGACCACCAGGGTGAGCGCGAGCGGGATGCCGATCCCGTGCCACAGTCCGAGGTGGTACCCCTCGGGGCCGCGCCACGGGCTCCCGGGCGGGAACGCCACGTCGACGTAGCGGGCGATGAGGTTCTCGACCGGGGCGTTCCACAGGCCCAGCACCAGTCCGGAGACCGCGAGCACCGCGGGCGCCGAGAGGAACAGTGGTCCGGCCGGACGGGATCCGGCGACGGCGGGGCTGATGCCGTCGGGGAAGGACCGCTTGGATCGGAACGCGCCCATGACCAGGCGAGCGGTGTAGGAGAACGTGAGGACGGATCCCGCCACGAGCCCTGCCGTGACGACGAGCGACGGCATCCCGTGCAGGCGCTCCTCGGACAGGACGGTGGCGAACGCGGCCTCCTTGCCGACGAATCCGAGGAAGGGGGGCAGGCCGGCCATCGAGGCGGCGGCGAGGGTGAAGACGAGAGCGAGTGCGGGACGTCGATGTCCCAGCCCCGACAGGTCGCGGATCTCGCGGGTGCCGGTGGTCTTGTCGATCACCCCGACGGACATGAACAGGGCCGACTTGAACAGCGAGTGCGCGAGCAGCATCGTCAGTCCGGCGAGCATCGTGTCGCGCGAGCCGATACCCACCAGGACGAGGAGGAATCCGAGCTGGCTCACGGTGCCGAACGCGAGCACGAGCTTGAGGTCGGTCTCGCGCAGGGCCCGCCACCCGGCCATGAGGAGCGAGACCAGGCCCAGCACGATGAGCGGGAGCTGCCAGGTGGACGAGCCCGACAGGCCGGGGGTCAGGGCCGCGACCAGGAACACTCCGGCCTTGACCATCGCTGCGGAGTGCAGGTAGGCGCTGACCGGGGTGGGGGCGGACATGGCGCCCGGGAGCCAGAAGTGCAGCGGGGCGATCGCGGACTTGCTGCCGGCGCCGACGATCACCAGCACGAGTGCCCAGTGGATGAGCGGGCCGGACGGCGGCGAGGCGACCACGTCGCTGATCAGGTAGGACCCGGCGGCCTGGCCGAGGATGATCATCCCGACGAGCATCGCCAGACCGCCGAGGGTGGTGACGAGCAGCGCCTGGGTGGCCGCGCGGCGAGCGGTGGCCCGCGCGGCGTAGTGGCCGACTAGGAGGAAGCTCAGGACGGAGGTGATCTCCCAGAAGATGTAGAGGAGGATCATGTTGTCGGCCACGACGAGGCCGAACATGACGCCGGCGAAGGCCACGAGTTCGGCGGCGAACAGGTGCAGCCGGGGTTCGTCGTCCTCGAAGTACCAGGTGCAGTACACCAGGACCAGTGCGCCCACGCCGAGGGCGATGAGGGCCAGGAGCGCGGAGAGGGCGTCCATCCGCAGGTCCAGCGCGAGGTGGATCTCGGGCGCCCACCGGACGGACTCGGTGGGGACGCGGTCCAGGTTGGCGGCGACCCACACCGCGCTCGCGGCGGGCACCAGGGCCAGGGCGAGGAACGCTCGACGGCCGAATCTCAGGACCAGGGGGATCGCGATCAGGGTGGCCACGGCGTGGGCCGAGAGGATCGCGATCACCGGCGGCTCCTCTCGTGATGTGGACCGGGAGACGACGCGCGTGCGCTCCCGCCGTATGGGGCGGGATGCCGGTGGTCGACCAGGGTCGGGGTTCGCCGAGAAGTTTACAGAAGGCCTCCGACGCGACCCTTTTCAGCGCAGGTGGAGTACGGTGGCCGCGCTCAGGAGTGCGGCGATGGAGGCCTCGGAAGGGGACCGCCCGAAACCCATGGCCCAGGTCGCACGGCGGCCGCAGGTGGCCCTCAGGATCGTGCACCAGGACTCGGACCCGTCGAACGCCTCGCCCTCGTACTGGTGGAAACGCTCGATCTCCACGCGGGCCCCGACCCGGCCCAGCATCTCGGACATGGCGGTGAGGTCCCCGCAGGACTCGGTCGTCAGGCGGTGGGCGGTGAACTCACCCGGCGCGGAGGGATCCCGGGTGGCCAGGATCGCCTCGTAGGCGAAGATCCCACGGCCCAGCGGGCGGCGCGAGAAGTCGGCCAGGTGGAAGTGGTCGGTCGACGGTGCGTAGGTGTCGAGCAGCTCCCGCCAGTCCAGTGTCTCCGCCTCATCGGCGAAGCCGCGCGGCAGGCGGCGCCCGAACCGCTCGGCGAAGGGGCAGGAGTCCGACCGGGTGGAAAGACCGGCCGAGTGGTCTGGTGTGGTGGTGCGCATGGTGTTCTCGTCTCAGACGTCGGTTCGGAGACCGACGGAGATCGAGCAACCACGCAACGGGGGTGCCGGTCTTCAGGCCCCGTTACGTCCGGTTACTACGAGAATCTTCCGCATGGCGGGAGAGTCTAGACGGCGGGGCGGCCGGCGACAAGCCGGCCCGAGCGCGAGCTCCGACCTCCCGGCACCGGTCCTAGGACTCCCGTCGCTCGGCGTACAGGCGCAGGCTCTCGACCTGCTCGGGGTCGAGGGAGGGCGGGACCACCCGCCGCGCGCGGGCCACATCGTCCGCGGTGACCTCCGCCGCGTCGATGTCGCGTCGCATGGCGGTGAGGGCCGACTCGCGGAGGAGCGCGGCGCAGTCCGCCGCGGAGTACCCGTCCAGATCCGCGGCGAGCGCGGCCAGGTCCACGTCGTCGGCCAGCGGCACGCTGCGACCGGAGGCGCGGAGGATGTCGGCCCGCGCCTCGGCGTCCGGTGGGGGGACAAAGACGAGACGTTCGAGCCTGCCCGGCCGCAGCAGCGCCGGGTCGATGAGTTCGGGACGGTTGGTCGCGCCGAGGATCACCACGTCGCCCAGCGGCTCGGCGCCGTCGAGCTCGGTGAGCAGTGCGGCCACCAGGCGATCGCCGACACCGGAGTCCCCGGACTGGCCCCTGCGGGGCGCCAGGGCGTCGATCTCGTCGAGGAAGACCAGCGACGGAGCCGAGTCCCGAGCCTTGCGGAACAGGTCCCGCACCGCCTTCTCCGACGAGCCGACCCACTTGTCCATGAGTTCGGCGCCTTTGACCATGTGCACCGTGAGGCGGCCACTCGCGGCGAGCGCCCGGACGACGAAGGTCTTCCCGCACCCGGGGGGCCCGTAGAGCAGCACCCCTCGCGGGGGTTGGACTCCCAGGCGCTCGAAGGAGTCGCGGTGTTGGAGCGGCCACAGGACCGTCTCGGTGAGGGCCTGACGGACCTCCTCCATGTCGCCGACGTCGTCCAGCGTGATCGATCCCAGACTCAGCTCCTCGGTCCCCGAGCGGGAGAGCGGCCGGATCACGGTGATCGCGCCGAGAAGGTCCTCCTGCTCGAGGCGCACCGTGACGGCCCCGCCGTCCGGAGCGCTCTCGCCGTCTCGGTCCGTGGCCCGGTCCGTCGCCCGGCCAGTGGACCGGTCTGTCGCCCGTTCCGTGGCCCGGCCCGCGGCGCGCAGGGCGGCCTCGCGGGCCAACGCCCTCAGGTCGCCCGCCACGTACCCGGGCGTCCGGTCCGCCACCGCGGGCAGGTCGAGTTCGCCGGTGGGCACGTCCCGCAGGAGCACCCCCAGCAGCGCGGCGCGGTCGGCGGCGCCGGGCAGCGGCAGGTCCAGCACGCGATCGCAGATGTCGGGCTCCCGCAGCCGGGAGTCGGCGTCCTCGGGACGCACACAGGTGGCCACCAGCACCGATCCCGGGTGCGCGACCACCGAGCGCAGCCGGTCCAGCACCAGGGTGGACACCGGTTCGGTCTGCGCCGGCAGGAGTGCATCCACGTCGGTGACGAGCAGGATCCCGCCGTTCTCCCTGGCCCGTTCGGCCGCGGCCCGGACGGCCTCGAGCCGACCCGCCGCGTCCAGGGACCCCACGGACGGACCGTCGAGCACCTCGAGCCGCCGGCCCGCCGCGACCGACCGCACCAACGTGGCCTTGCCGACGCCGGGCGGTCCCGCGATCAACACCCCGAGGTGCGGTGAGGTGCCCAGTGTGCGCAACAGGTCCGCCCGATCCAGGGCGAGGGTGAGCCACTGCTCCAGCACCTCCGCCTGGTCGGCGAACCCCACCAGGTCCCGTCGGTCGACGGCGGTGATCGTCGGGTCCGGGGCGGGGTCGCCAGAGTTGTCCGCCGAGCGTGGCGAGTCACCACGGGCGCTCGCCGTCGTCACACCGCGACCGGGGCCCGATGATCCAGCGGCTCCTGCGGCTCCCGCGGTTCCCGCGGCGACCACCGCGGTCGTGGGCTGGACGGAGACCACCCCGTCCGGCACCGTCGCGGTGACGGTGAGCAGCGCGGTGCTCCACTGCGCCCCCATGGTGTTGCGCAGGGTGCGGGAGGTGTCTCCGGTGGGGAAGTCTGGGCCGAGGTCGCGGGGCAGCAGTGTCACGGAGTCACCCACGCGCAGCACCTTGCCCAGCAGCGCGGACCGCAGTACCCGCTCGCCCACGCCCCGTCCCGCGGGCGGCAGGCCCTGGACCTCGACGGACTGGGCGCCGGTGACCCGGGCGGCCCGGACGGTCACCCGCGCGTCCCCGCCCAGACCGCAGTTGGCGGCGATCACCTCGTCCACCACCAGGATCCCGCTGGGGGCACCGGTCGCGGCGGCGGCGACCACGGCCGCCGTCGTGCGCGCGCCCACGATCTCGAGGGCGTCCCACTCCCGCATCCCCAGTGCCAGGATCACCTCCGGGTGCGCCCGGACGATGCCCCGGCGGGAATCGGCGGCGGAGGCCGAGAGGCGCAGGGTCAGGTCCAGGTCCGGGCGGGGGTTCACGCGTGCGAGCGTATCGCCGATTCCGTCACGGCCTCGTCACGGCCTCGTCAGGGCCTTGTCAGGGCCTCGTCGGGGCCTCGTTTCGGCCGCGCCACGCACCAGCGCGTGGCCCCCGGGGTCAGCGGAAGCGCTGGAGGAACGCCGCCTCGGCCAGCGCGATGCGCTCGATCTCCCGCGGATCCACGCTCTCGTCCGGTGAGTGGATCGCGGCGGCCGGATCCTCCACACCGAACAGCGCGATACCGGCCCGTGGATGGGCCTCGCGCAGAGCCGTACACAGCGGGATCGACCCGCCTGAGCCGACCTCCGCCACGCCCGCCGCCCCGTACGCCTGCGCGAGGCACTCCGAGAGCAGGTCGTGTACGGCGTCCGAGCCTCCCGCGGGGACCGAACTGAACGGGTACCCGACCGTCTCCCTCTCCACCGACACGCGAGCGTTCCAGGGGCGGCGTCGCTCGATGTGCGCCGCGAGGAGATCCTGCGCCTCGACAGGGTCCGTGCCGGGCGGGACGCGGAGGTTGACCAGGGCGCGGGCCCGCGGCTGGACGGCGGCGATCGCACCCTCGACCGGTGGGCAGTCGATCCCCAGCACCGTGACCGCCGGGCGCGACCACACCAGATCGGCCACCGGGGCGGCCGTCGACGGGTCCACCCCGTCGAGGATCCCGGCGTCGGCGCGGAAGGACTCCTCGGGATAGGGCTGCCCGGTCCATCGTCCGGAGAAGTCCAGGCCGTCGACGGTCGTGGCGCCGGTCCCGGGGTCCCGGAGCGAGGCCAGGATCGCCACGAGCGCGCCCAGGGCGTCGGGCGCCGCGCCACCGAACTGTCCCGAGTGGACCCCGGCCTCGAGGGTGTCCACGACGACGACGACGTTCGCGATCCCCCGGAGACTCGTCGTGAGCGTGGGCACGCCCACCGAGACGTTCCCGGAGTCCGCGATGAGGATCGCGTCGGCGTCCACGAGGTCGGGCCGCGTGGCCACCAGATCGTCCAGTCCCCCGCCGCCGGTCTCCTCCGAGCCCTCGACGACGATCCTGATCCCCAGACCGTTCAGCGGGTCCGGCGGGCCCTGTCGGCCGGTGCGCGCCTCGTCGTCGTCGTGCTCCCTGCCGTCCACCCCGCCCAGGGCGGCCAGGGCTCGCAGCGCGGTGAGGTGGGCGACCAGGTTGCCCTTGCAGTCGGCGGCCCCGCGGCCGTACCAGCGGCCGTCACGCTCGGTGAGCTCCCATGGCGGGGTGGTCCACTCGTCGGGATCGCCGGCGGGTTGCACGTCGTAGTGACTGTAGAGGAGCACGGTGGGGCGGCCCGGGGCGGCGGGACGGTGGGCGAACACCGCCCGCGAGCCGTCCGAGGTCTCGACGACCTCCACGGCGTCCGGACCCAGGCCGGGCACCGGCAGCTCACCGAGCAACCTGCGGACCAGTTCGCAGGCCCGCGCACACGCCTCCGGTTCGGAGCCGTGAACCGACGGCAGTGCCACCAGCTCGGCGAGGTCGGTGCGGGCGCGACCGAGCTGCGCGACCACCGCGTCGGCGAGCGGGGTCAGAGACGGGTGTGGGGCCCGGAACGGGGAGGAGGCGGACATGGGGTCAGCCTAGTTTCGAGATGAACAACTCGCGACCAAGGTGAACGGAAGGTGAACCGGGAATGAAGTACAGTGTCCGTCATGAGCTACGTGATCGTCGTCACCCCAGCTGATCCGGCCTGTCGCGACGCGGCCCACCTCGATGATCTCCCCGACCACGTCCGGGCCGATCTCCTCGAGCTCCGCGACCAGGTCAGTACCCGCTTTCCCGAGGCGGACGCGGTGGGCGAGACCGGCGCACTCACCCGGCGGCCGCACATCGAGGGCGTCGGTGTGGTGATCCATCCCGGGGTGATCACCCGGCCCCTGGTGGTCAACGCGGTGATGCGGTACGCCGCCCCCCACCAACTCCTGGTGACCACTCCGGAACTCGGGCTGGTGGCCGATCCGCGCGTGCGGATCGACATCGACGTCCACCGCCGGCCCACCACCGCCGGCGCCGGCATCACCGACCACGCCGTCCGCGGTCGGCCGCACGGGACCCTGCCGTGGGTGACGCACGAACTGTTGGAGCAGCTGGTGCGCGCGCTCGAGGTGGAGGGGGACCGGCTCGAGCTGGACGTCGACGAGGACCGATGGTTCCGATACGAGCGCGCCGGGGGCGCCCTGCGCATCCAGGTGGCCGACGGGCCCGGTGTTCCGCTCGTCGACCGGGCTCTCGCGGTGGCGGAGGGCGATTCCGCCGCCGCTGCCGGGTGGGCCTGGGCCCGGGGTGACCGGGCCTGGCTCGGTGAGGTGCCGGGAGTCCCCGTGGCCGACGAGGTCACCGCGGCCTGAGCGACCTGAGCCGCCTGGGTGACCCGGGTCGGCGTAACCAGGGTCGGCGTAGCCCTGGTCGGAGGGGGTCAGACCGAGTTGTCGTAGCGCAGGGACGCCACCACGGCATCGATCGTCGCCTCCGGCTGGACCCCCGGCTCGTCCTCGTCGGACATCAGGACGAACACGATCGAGGCGGGAGATCCGTCCGTCGCTCTCGTCGACACCGCGATCGTGTCGAACCGGATGGTCGGCGGGGTGCAGGAGTCGCGGGGTGGCCGGACCGCGCCTCGGAGCGAGACGTACCACGCGGGAACCCCCGAGACGCCGATGCTGCGGGCCTCGGGCACCGGGACGTCGGCGCCGTTCCTGGTGAAGCGGCGGTCGATCGAGTCCGCCATGGCGCGCGAGGCGGACTCGGCCTGCTCGCGTGCGTCGCCCGGGAGCAGCGTGCTGATGCCGGACAGGGTGCGGAACGACAGCCCTGACGCGGCGCAGTAGCCGCGGTCGGCGATCGCGTTGGCCGTGGTGACGTACCCCGAACCCCAGTCCGACCCCGGGTCCTGCGGGACGTCCGTGTCACCCGGCGCGGGTGCGCCGAACGGGTCGCCCACCTCCCAGTCGGGCGGGACCGAGTAGACCAACCCGGTCGGACTGCGCACGTCCTGCCATCCGCCGGGCGGCGGACCCGCGGCCAGGGTGGGGCCGGGTTCCTCGCGGTCGGGGGTGTCGGGGTCCGGGCTGTCGCCCCAGAGCGCGCACCCGGTGAGCGCCGCCGTGAGGCAGCCCGCGACGACCGTCGAGATCCCGCTCCGGACCCCCGCGGCGACGCCTACCCCGGACATGCGGGTCAGCCCTGCTCGACGAGCGCCTTGATCCTCTTCAGGGAGGTCGACACGCCCCTGTCCATCTCCTTGGTGAACGAGGGCTGACCGCCGAAGAGCTTCTCGGTGAGGAACGTCGAGATGAAGGTCAGTCCGCTCGGGACCTCGCGGCGCTCGGTGAGCCGGGTCCCCCCTCCCGGGAGGGGGTCGAGCTCGAAGACCCAGACGGTGGTGTTCTCGGTGATGCGGTTGGCGAACCGGCGGCCGGGTTCGAACTCCACGACCCGGCTGGTGGTGGGCCAGAACAGGGGGCCGCGCCTGTTGATGTTGAGTGCTCGGGTGCCGGCGGTCGTGCGACCGCCGAGCGCGACGACCTGGTACGCCTGGGTGCTCCACTGGGGTGCGTTGCGGACCTCGGAGACGACCTCCCAGACCCTGGCGGGTGGGGCGTCGATCTCGATCGAGCTCTCGATGGTGTCGACGGGCGCGGACTCGGGGGACATGGAAGGCCTTCCGAAGGGTGTGGGCGGGATCGAGTCTCGATCGTAGGGGACCGGGCCCCGGTGCGCGTGTCGTTCGCCCGTCGCGAACAGGGCCGTGCGCCCTTTGCACTCGTGGGGGGCGAGTGCTAGAAAAGCGCTTGGCACTCGGCTACCCTGAGTGCCAGTAACACCTGAACTGAGGTCGCAAGGTGAGGCGCGGATCTGACACGGTCCGCACCGTCCGTCGCGGGCGCCGACGCCGACCACATACGTGTCACCCCACACCCGGAGGATGATTCACCCAATGGCAAAGATGATCGCGTTCGATGAAGAGGCCCGCCGCGGCTTGGAGAGCGGTCTCAACCAGCTCGCCGACGCCGTCAAGGTCACGCTCGGCCCCAAGGGGCGCAACGTCGTGCTGGAGAAGAAGTGGGGCGCCCCCACGATCACCAACGACGGCGTCTCCATCGCCAAGGAGATCGAGCTCGAGGACCCGTACGAGAAGATCGGTGCGGAGCTCGTCAAGGAGGTCGCCAAGAAGACCGACGACGTCGCGGGCGACGGCACCACCACCGCCACCGTCCTGGCCCAGGCGCTCGTGCGCGAGGGCCTGCGCAACGTGGCCGCCGGTGCGAACCCCATGGGCATCAAGCGCGGGATCGAGAAGGCCGTCGAGGCCGTCACAGCGCACCTGATCGACTCCGCCAAGGAGATCGAGACCAAGGAGCAGATCGCCGCGACCGCCGGTATCTCCGCCGCCGACCCGGCGATCGGCGAGCTCATCGCGCAGGCGATGGACAAGGTCGGCAAGGAGGGCGTGATCACGGTCGAGGAGTCCCAGACCTTCGGCCTGGACCTCGAGCTCACCGAGGGCATGCGCTTCGACAAGGGCTACATCTCGCAGTACTTCATGACGGATCCCGAGCGCCAGGAGGCGGTCATGGAGGATCCGTACGTCCTGCTGGTCTCGGGCAAGGTCTCCACCGTCAAGGACCTCCTCCCGCTGCTGGAGAAGGTCATCGGCGAGGGCAAGTCGCTGCTCATCATCGCCGAGGACGTCGAGGGCGAGGCGCTGTCCACGCTCGTCGTCAACAAGATCCGCGGCACCTTCAAGTCCGTCGCCGTCAAGGCCCCGGGCTTCGGTGACCGGCGCAAGGCCATGCTGCAGGACATCGCGATCCTCACCGGCGGTCAGGTCATCTCCGAGGAGGTCGGCCTCTCGCTCGAGACCGCTGACATCTCGATGCTCGGCAAGGCGCGCAAGGTCGTCGTGACCAAGGACGAGACCACCATCGTCGAGGGCTCGGGAGACCAGGGCCAGATCGAGGGACGGGTCAACCAGATCCGCGCCGAGATCGAGAACTCCGACTCGGACTACGACCGCGAGAAGCTCCAGGAGCGTCTCGCGAAGCTCGCCGGCGGCGTCGCCGTCATCAAGGCGGGCGCGGCCACCGAGGTCGAGCTCAAGGAGCGCAAGCACCGCATCGAGGACGCGGTCCGCAACGCCAAGGCCGCGGTCGAGGAGGGCATCGTCGCCGGCGGTGGCGTCGCCCTGGTCAAGTCCGAGGTCGCCGTCGACGGACTGTCCCTCGAGGGCGAGGAGGCCACCGGCGCGAAGATCGTCAAGTTCGCGCTGAGCGCCCCGCTCAAGCAGATCGCCTTCAACGCCGGCCTCGAGCCCGGCGTCGTGGCGGAGAAGGTCCGCAGCCTCCCGGGGGCCCAGGGCCTCAACGCGGCCACCGGCGAGTACCAGGACCTCCTGGAGGCCGGTATCAACGACCCGGTCAAGGTGACCCGCTCCGCCCTGCAGAACGCCGCCTCGATCGCGGCGCTGTTCCTCACCACGGAGGCCGTCGTGGCCGACAAGCCCGAGCCCGCCTCGCCCGCCATGCCGGGTGGCGACGAGATGGGTGGCATGGGCTTCTAGTCCAGCCCGACCATGCAGTGGGGCCGTGGCCCGCACCGGAGAGTCTTTCCGGTGCGGGCCACGGCCTTTCCCTCATTTCGCGCACCCCGCCCGGGCCTGCTCGCCCCCACCTCGTCCGTGGTGGCGCACACACCATTTCCGTGGCGGGACGTAACACCGACGTAATCTATCGGGCTTCGCGTAAAGAGGCTGTGATCTGCGGTTAAGGTGCGGTTTCGTCCATTGTGATGGACATGTGTCTCTTTTTAGAGTCGCTGACAGGCGCCTCAGAGGGCGCCGTGAGCGCACGAGAACGGAGAACACCATGCCCGACTTCGGTCAGCTGTCAGACCTCTTCGGAGGGATCACCGACATCCTCGGAGCCGTCGTCACATTCACCGGGTCGCTGGGAGGCGAGGGGGGCATGAACGACTTCTTCGATGCACTGTCGAGCATCAGCGCCGACTGATCCCGCCGGCCGATCCCAGAGTCACCTTCTCCAGAGACACACACCCAGCAGACCCAGGAGTGCACCATGTTCTTCCCCGAGTTCGGATCCCTCATCGGCGTCAGTGACGCCCTCGGCTTTGTCAACGACTTCCTCGGCGCGTTCGGAGACCTCTTCTCCGGCCTGGCCTACTTCACCGGAGGAGACTTCGAGGAGGCCCTCGCCGGCGGCTTCATGATGTGGTGACCTGAGCCTGCCGGGGGCGGCCATGCCCCCGGCACGAGGAGCGGCCCGCGCGATCTCCCTCGCGCGGGCCGCATTGGTGGGTGCGGGGAAGCCCGGGAAACCGAGATGTCCCGGGGGTGAACAGTCAGTGCGCTCACGCCAGGGTGAGGAGAAGCTAACGCAACAGCGTATGCGCATTCGTTTGAGGGGTTTTCGCAGCTGAGAACGGATGTTAGGATTTCCTCGCATCCGTGATCTGGACCACTAAGGGTGGCCTCAGTTCGCCTCGTCGTCACCTTGGCGGGGGGGAGACGGACGTCACAATTGACATCGGAGTCGCTCAGATTACTCTGACTCTGGCCCCATGAGCCGGGGCACCACTTTCAAAGGGAGACACACATGCCTGACTTCAGCGCCATCAGCGCCGCCCTCACCGCGGTCAAGAACCTCATCGACGGCGTCGTCGGCTTCACCGGTTCCATCCAGGGCGACGGTTTCATGAACGCGCTCGGCAGCCTCGGTGGCGGCGACGTGGACGTCACCGGCCTCTGATCAGCTACTGCCGTAGCGCTCCGGCGCGAACGCCCCGGCTGCGGCGCACAGCAGCCGATCTCAGCATCATCCACTGATCCGGATCTCGCCGGATTGCAACTTTAAGGGAGAACAATATGGGCATCGATCTCGGTTCCGTCGGCGACATCTTCGGCAAGGACGGCATCGTCGACCTCGCGGGCGGCCTGGTCGGCAACACCAACAACATCGTCAAGGGGATCGGCTACTTCCTCGGCGGCGACTTCCAGAAGGCCTTCGACGCCGGCTTCATGGCCTGAGTCTTTCGGCCGAACGGGATGGGGGCTCCGGGCTGTGCCCGGGGCCCTTTCTCGTGTCTCGACCGGTGTGGCGCCCGGGCCCGGGCCCCGAAGGTTGTATAGGAATTTGTTCATATCGGTAACGGCGGGCCGAATGGCGTCGATAATGTTGACGTGAACCGCAAGGGTGGTCCCGCGGTTACCGACGGGCCGCCCGGGTATGGAATCCTCGGATGAGTGCCCCGCGGGCGCGAGACTCGGCCCTACAGGCGTGCTTCCGCCGGGAGTGTGCTTAGTGGGTCTTGTGTGACTACTGGGAATCGGGTTAGCTGTGCAATGCGGGTCTGCCCGAGTCCGTCTGTGAACAACGAGAAGGTTAGGCGTCGGAATATGCGTTCAGTCAAGAGCGGTCGGTTGGGCACCAAGGTCGCTGCGGCGTCCATCGCCGCGGCCATGGTCCCCGTCGTTGCCACGGGCACGGCCCAGGCACAGGGTGGAAACATCCAGTACACCAAGGCCACCGCCCAGAACAAGGTCGTCGAGACCCAGCTCCCCGACGGTCGACTGATCGTCTCGGTGTGGTCGGACAAGATGGCCATCGAGGTCCCGAACATCGTGCAGCGCCCGCGTGACGGGAACAACGGCGCGCCGGTGCTCTACCTCGTCAACGGCGCCGGTGGTGGAGAGGACTCGGCCACCTGGCAGGCACAGTCGGACGTCCGCGCCTTCATGGCGGACAAGGACGTCTGGACCGTCACCCCGATCGGTGGTGCCTTCTCCTATTACACGGACTGGCAGCGCCACGATCCCAACGTCCAGACCCGCTTCGCCCGCGAGACCGACCGCCCGATGGCGTTCGAGACCTACCTCGCCAGGGAACTCCCGGATCTTTTCGAGGGCCGGTACGGCGGGAACTACCCGAACCGCAAGCGCAGCCTCGCCGCGATCTCCATGACCGCCACGTCGGTCCTGACGATCGCCCAGAACCACCCCGGCCGCTTCCAGGCCATCGGCTCGTACTCGGGATGCGCCGAGACCTCGACCCCGATCGGCAACCAGTTCATCAACATCGTCACCGGCATGCGTGGCGGGGCGAACCTTGACAACATGTGGGGCCCCTACCCCGGTCCGGGCTGGGTGGCCAACGACCCGGTCGCCCAGGCGCCCAAGTTCGTCGCCCAGCGCGACAACGGCACCCTGCCGGCCATGTTCATCTCCACCGGCAACGGCCTGCCCGGGCCGCACGAGACCCTGGAGAACTGGCGCCTGCGCAACAGCATCCCGGCCCTGGCCAACCAGGCGATCGTCGGCGGCATCATCGAGGCGGCCACGCAGTACTGCACGGCCAACCTCGCCCGCCGGTTCGCCGAGCTGCAGATCCCGGCCCACTTCGACTTCGCGCCCAACGGCACGCACTCGTGGGGCTACTGGCAGGACGACCTCAAGCAGTCCTGGCCGATGATGGCCCAGGCCATGAACGCGCGCTACGGCCCGATCTGATCGGCTGACGCACCGGCGACCTCGGGTCCCGGACCCGACGGACCCCGTCCCACCACCATGGTGGGGCGGGGTCCGTTCTCATTCGCCGCGGATGGCGGCGGGAGGCCCCCCTGGAGTGGGCTCCGAAAGTGGGCCACTGGCAAACTGTACGCATGACCAAGACGGACGACCCGCGCCGTACCGAGCTCCGCCACACCGATGGCAGCACGAGCCCGCTGCTCATGGTGGAGTCCGCCGTCCCGGATCGGACCAGGCCCGCCGTCCTGGTCCTGCCCGGTATCGCGGTCGGCGCCAGGTACTACCTCCCGCTGGCCAGGGCGTTGGCCGCGGCAGGGGTGGACGTGGCGATCACCGAGCTGAGGGGCCAGGGCGAGAGCACCCACCGCATCGGCCGCGGCGGGGGAGCGGCCGGATACCACGAGAGCGCCGCCGAGGACGTCCCGCTGGCGCTGGACGCGATGCAGCGCGAGCTCGGCGCCCGGCGGGTGGTGCTGCTGGGCCACAGCATGGGCGCACAGATCGGGGTGTACCACCTGGCGCGGCGCGATCCCCGGGTGGCGGGCCTGGTGGCGGTGGCGGCGCAGTCCCCGTTCCACCGCGGGTACCCCCGCCGCGTCGGACGGCGATTGCGAGCGGGCTCGATCCTCCTGCCCGCCATCGGATCGCTGGCGGGACACGTCCCGGGACGGTTCTTCGGCGCGAGCGGTCGGATCCCCGCCGATCGCATCAGCGACTGGTCCCGTCTCGCGGCCCGGGGGAGCATGCAGCCGGCGCGCGCCGACCTCGACTACCGGGAGGGTCTGACCCGCGTGACGGTGCCCGCGCTCGCGGTGGTGATCGCCGACGACCCGCTCGCCCCCGAGAGCGCGGCTCGCGGGCTGCTGGCGATGCTCCCCGCTGCCCGGACGAGTCTCGAGTTGGAGCCGGAACCGCTGGGCCACAACACGTGGGCGCGCACACCCGCCCAGGTGGTCGCCCGGGTGCTGGCATGGATGGACCGGGAGGTGGCGCTCAGCCCGTCGGGGGACGACGACGAGGCAGCCGGCGCCTGAAGAACTCGTACGTGAGCACCGCTTTCCGGGCCTCCTGCGAGTTGTCGGCGGCGCCGGCGTGGCCGCCCTCGACGTTCTCGTAGTAGGCGACCTCGTGCCCGGCCGCCTCGAGCGCGGCCGTCATCTTGCGGGCGTGACCCGGGTGGACACGGTCGTCCCGGGTAGAGGTGGTCATGAGGACCGGGGGGTACGGGCGTTCGGAGGCCGGCCGGACGTGCTGGTACGGCGAGTAGGCGCCCAGGAAATCGTCCCAGTCCTCCGAGTCGGGGTCGCCGTACTCGGCCATCCAGGACGCGCCGGCGAGCAGCAGGTGGTAGCGCCGCATGTCCAGGAGCGGGACCGCGATCGCGAGGGCCCCGAACAGCTCCGGATAGCGGGTGAGCATCACACCCATGAGCAGGCCGCCGTTGGACCCGCCGGTCGCGCCCAGCTGGTCGCGGGTGGTGACGCCGGTGGTGACGAGGGCCCGGGCGACGGCCGCGAAGTCCTCGAACGCGCGGGGCCGGTTCTCCCGGACGGCGGACTGATGCCACGAGGGCCCGTACTCGCCGCCGCCCCGGATCCCCGCCACCACGTAGGTGCCGCCTCCGGTGAGCCACAGCGCCCCGCGCAGGGCCGCGTACGACGGTCGCATCGACACCTCGAAACCGCCGTAGCCGTAGAGGATGGTCGGCCTGGGCCCGTCGGGCCCGGGGCCGCGCATCACGGTGTAGGGCACCGAGGTGCCGTCGTCACTCACAGCCGTGTGACGGGTGACCTCGATCCCGGTGGTGTCGAAACGGTCCGGGGTGGACCCGAGCGTGGTGGTGGTGCCGTCCGCGCGGAGCAACACCAGCGAGGGCGGGACGATCGGACCGGAGACCGCCAGGACGGCGTCGTCGGGGTGGGGGCGCTCGTCGTCGTCACTCCCGTCCTCACTCCCGACATCGCCCCGGCCGGACAGGCGGTCGCACGACAGCACGTCCACCGACACGTGGTCCGGTAGTCCCTCGATCGGGCGGGGCTCCCAGGCCCCGTCCGCGGATCCCGGGATCGAGTACGCCTCGAGACGGGACTCGGCGTCGTCGAGGATCGTCAGCAGGATCCGGCCCCGGCCCCAGGTCACGTCCTCGACCGTGGTGGAGGGGGTGGGGGAGAACAGGACCACGGGCTCGGGCAGCCGCGAGGGATCGGCGTCCACGGCGGCCCACGGAACCACGAGGACCGAGCCGCCGGGGTGGGATCGGCCCGCAACCTCGAGGTCGGTGCGCGGGCGCAGCAGTAGCCAGTCCCCGCAGGAACTCACCCGGCAGTCCTCGGGCACCGGCACCCGGCGGGGCGCCGTCGCGGCGGGATCGGCCCCCGGGGACCAGAACCACTCCTCGGAGGAGTGGAAATCGGGGGCGCGACTGGCCGTGTACCGGCCCGAGGTGAGGTCGTACGAGGCCCCCACCGCCACGTCCTGCGTCCGCCCGGAGAAGATGACCGGGGCGTCGAGCGGGTCGGACCCGCGGTGCCACACCCTCGCCAGGCGCGGGTAGCCGGAGTCGGTGGCGTCCGCTCCCTCCGAGTCCAGTGGTGAAGACAGCAGCAGTGTGTCCCGGTCCACCCAGGACACTGAACTCTTGGCCTCCGACACTCGGAACCCGCCCTCGGCCTCGGGGACGAACCGGCGGGTGGTCAGGTCGAACTCGCGGACCTCCACCGCGTCCGCGCCCCCGCGGGACAGCCGGATGAGCGCCCTGTCGTCCGCGGGGCGCCGGACCACCGTGCCCGAGTAGACCCAGTTGACCTCCTCCTCGGCGGCCAGGGCGTCCACGTCCACGAGGGTCTCCCAGGCCGGGTGGTCGACGCCCGGGGCGCCACGCGAGAGCACGGACCACGGCACCCGTCGCCACAGGCCGCGGGGATGGTCGGCGTCCCGCCAGAGGGTGTAGGCGTGGTGGCCGCGCAGGACCGGCCAGGCGATGCGGTCCGAGGCGTCGAGGATCTCCAGGGCTCGGGCGTACGCGGTCTCGGCCTCCGGCCCGGTGGCGAGCGCCGCCACGGTCCGGTCGCTCCGTTCCCGGACCCACTCGAGGGCCCCGGCGGAGTCGACGTCCTCGAGATGCAGGAACGGGTCGGGCGACGCGGATGGGTTCATGCCCCGATGATGCCGTGTGCGGCCCGTCGGCAGCTGAACCGGTGTAAGAAATCCACAGGCTCTTGTTACCGGGGCGTAGCGTCAGTACCATCAACGCCATGCAGGGGTCGCCTGACCCGGCCATTCCCGAAATCCTCGGGAATGCACTCGATAAACGGAGATACACAATGGGTTCCCTCACCGACATCCTCAGCAGCGGCTCGGGCGAGCCCGGTTCGCTCAGCGGCAGCTCGACCGACACCATCACGGATCAGATCGCCGTGGCCATCGGCGGCCTCGTCACCACGGCTCTCAAGTCGGTCCTGGGCAACCTGTCCTGAGCGCACCCCACTCGGGCATCGTCGCCGCCCCTCCCCCCGGGAGGAGGCGGCGACGCTCATTTCGGGTGGGGTTCCGCGCCGCTCCGCCGCTCGGCGGCCATCGGGAGCGCTACCCTGTGTGTCGTGGCTGACACTCATTACGACCTCATCGTCCTCGGCGCGGGCCCCGGTGGCTACGTCGCCGCGATCCGCGCCTCGCAGCTCGGCCTCAAGGTGGCCGTGATCGAGGAGAAATACTGGGGCGGCGTGTGCCTCAACGTCGGGTGCATCCCCTCGAAGGCGCTCCTGCGCAACGCCGAGCTGGCCAACACCGTGCTGCGTGACGCCAAGACGTTCGGGATCTCCGGAGACGTCTCCTTCGACTACGGGGTGGCCCACGACCGGAGCCGCAAGGTCTCGGACAACATCGTCAAGGGTGTCCACTTCCTCATGAAGAAGAACAAGATCACCGAGATCGACGGCTTCGGTACCTTCACCGACGACAAGACGATCGAGGTCGACGGCACCTCGTACACGTTCGACAACTGCATCATCGCCACCGGCTCCGTGGTCAAGACGCTGCCGGGGATCGAGCTGAGCGAGAACGTGGTGGACTACGAGGACCAGATCCTCTCCCGTGAGCTGCCGGACTCGGTCGTGATCGTCGGCGCCGGGGCCATCGGCATGGAGTTCGCCTACGTCATGTCCAACTACGGCGTCGAGGTGACGATCGTCGAGTTCATGGACCGTCTCCTGCCGAACGAGGACGAGGAGGTCTCCAAGGAGATCGCCAAGCACTACAAGAAGCTCGGCGTGAAGGTCCTGACCGGGCACAAGACCACCAAGGTCACCGACAACGGCGACTCGGTGGAGGTGGAGGTCGAAAAGAACGGTGAGGAGGGCAAGTCCCAGACTCTGACCGTGGACAAGGTGCTGATGGCCGTGGGGTTCGCGCCCCGCGTCGAGGGCTACGGCCTGGACAAGACCGGCGTCGAGCTCACCGATCGCGGCGCCATCGCCATCGACGACAACATGCGGACCAACGTCAAGGGTATCTACGCCCTCGGCGACGTCACAGCCAAGCTGCAGCTGGCCCACGTGGCCGAGGCGCAGGGAGTCGTGGCAGCCGAGACCATGGCGGGTGCCCAGACGCAGACGCTGGGCGACTACCGGATGATGCCGCGCGCCACCTTCTGCCAGCCGCAGGTGGCCTCGTTCGGGCTCACCGAGGCCCAGGCCCGCGACGAGGGCTTCGACGTCAAGGTGGGCAAGTTCCCCTTCTCCGCCAACGGCAAGGCCCACGGGCTCGGCCACGCGGTCGGGTTCGTCAAGGTCGTGGCCGACGGGACGCACGGCGAACTGCTCGGTGCCCACCTCATCGGCCCCGACGTCTCCGAGCTGCTGCCCGAGTTGACCCTGGCGCAGATGTGGGACCTCACCGCCGAGGACGTGGCGCGCAACGTGCACACCCACCCGACCCTGTCGGAGGCCATGAAGGAGGCCGTCGAGGGCGTCAGCGGCCACATGATCAACCTGTAGGGCGCCGCCCGGCCCGGTCGGCTCTGCCGGCGTCAGGCCCAGGTCGTCCCGGCCGGCGTCAGGCCCGGGCCAACGAAAAGAGCGTTCCGCACACCGCCTCTCGGGCGACGTGCGCGGAACGCTCTTCTCGATGGCCGGTCAGCGGGCGACGGATGCCGGCAGCGGGCCCGCGGGCCTGCTATTCGGCCGTCGCGATCTTGGCCATCTGCGCCTGGTAGATGGCATCCAGCGCGCCGTCCGCCGAGGGCAGGACCGGGTCGGCCGCCGGGTCGTTGCCGCGGGCCGCGTACTCCACGCTCACCGTGGTCTCGCGGGTGTAGCCGTGGATCGCGATGGCCCGGCTCAGCGAACGGGTGCCGTCGGGCCGGGTGGTGATGAAGTCGCTGGTCACCCGGAAGCCCTCGACGCCTTCGAGGGCCGGGGCGTCCTCCACGGTCATGACCAGCTCGACGTCCGGGTTGGTGGTGCTGCGCGACGAGGTGCAGGCCTCGTACAGCGAGCGGTCCATGAAGTCGTCGAGCTTCTCGCCGACCATGCCGATCCCGAAACGGTGCTCGGTCTCGTCTTCCTCCGACTGCTTGTACCGCACCGCCGCGGTCAGGCCGTCGGTGGTCGCGAAGTTCGAGACCGTCTCCAGTCGGGAGACCCTGTCGCACGCCGGGTCCTCCATGAGCTGCTTGCCCTGGTCGGCGACGAGCTTGTCGACCGCCTCCTGGAGGAGAGCCGGCTCGATCACCTGCACCACACCGCCGCCGGGGGCCTCGCCCTCGGACAGGACCAGCTGGTCGAGAGGTGCCTGGGGCGCGGACTCGTTGACGGTCGTCGTGGTCTGGGCGTCGCCCGAGGCGTCGCCGTTCCCTTCGTCGTCGGACGTGCAGGCCGTCAGTGCGGCCGCGGTGACCAGTGCGAGGCCGGCGATCGCGACACGGCGGGGATTGCGGGTGCGAAGTCGCATCTCTCTCCTTCTAGTACAGAGTCATCGACCATAGTGCCACCGGGTACCCGACAACGGTGCATTGTGGCCCGCATGGAGCCGTGGTGTCCCGCCCTACACCCCCGCGGGTCAGTGAGATGGACCGCACGGGGGGAGGTAATGAGCTCGGTCCCCGGGTCGGGTGTTTACCCTTGATGCGTCACCGGTTGAGCCCGATCGGCCCACCGACCCGGAAGCAGGATGCGACATGGACCATCACGGCATCGATGCCGTGCTCTTCGACCTGGACGGGGTCATCACCCCGACCGCCGAGAAGCACATGCAGGCGTGGAATCGAATGTTCTCCGCCTACTTCGCCGAGCGCGGGATCGACCCCTACTCGGACGTTGACTACTTCCGCTACATCGACGGCAAACCCCGTGTGGAGGGCATCGCGTCGATGCTCGCCGCGCGCGGCATCACCCTGCCCGAGGGCGACGACGAGGACCTGCCCGACGCGGACACCGTCAGCGAATTGGGGTTGCGTAAGAACCTCGTCTTCCGCGAGCTGCTCGATGAGGGAATCGAGCCCTACCCGGGGTCGGTCGCCTACCTCGACGCCCTCGACGCCGCCGGGATCGCCTCCTGCGTGGTCTCCAGCTCCAAGAACGCGCGCCCCGTGCTCGAGGCGGCGGGACTGCTGGACCGCTTCGAGGTCATCGTCGACGGCCTGGTGGCCCAGGCTGATCGGATCCCCGGCAAGCCCCGACCCGACACCTACCTCCGGGGCGCCGAACTACTGGGCGTGCCGGCGGGCCGCTGCGCGGTGATCGAGGACGCCGTCTCGGGTGTGCAGGCCGGCGCCGCCGGCGGGTTCGCGCGCGTCATCGGTGTGGATCGCGGCGCGGGGCGCGAGGTACTGCTCCGGGAGGGTGCGGACCTCGTCGTCGACGACCTGGCGGACCTCATCCCCGGGCTGACGGAGGCACGGTCATGACACCCGTCCCACCCGGGCGCGGCCCGGTCCACGACACGATCGGGCAGTCCGTGCCCGGCAACATCCGGACGACCTACGGCGTCAACCTCCGCAGTCACCTCGAGGTGCCGGAGATCAACCGCTCCACGCACCCGGTGGACCCGTGGCGCTGGGTGGAGACCAGCCCCAAGGCCTCCGCGCTGGGGGTCTCGGAGACGCAGTTCGCCGTGGCCAACGGTTACCTGGGCATGCGCGGCAACCCGGAGGAGGGCCGCGACTCCCACACCCACGGCACCTACGTCAACGGGTTCCACGAGACCTGGCACATCAAGCACGCCGAGGACGCCTTCGGGTTGGCGCGCGAGGGCCAGACCATGGTGGAGGCCCCGGACACCAAGACCATCCGCGTCTACGTCGACGACGAGCCGCTCCGTGTGAGCGAGGCCGACCTCGAGCACTACGAGCGCAGCATCGACTTCCGGGACGGCATCCTGCGCCGTGAGCTGACCTGGCGCACGCCGGCCGGCAAGAAGGTGGTCATCCGCACCACCCGCATGGTCTCGATGGTGGAGAAGCACCTCGCGGTGATGACCTACGAGATCGAGCTACCCGAGGAGCCGGCGCCGGTCGTGATCTCCTCGCAGGTCCTCAACCGGCAGGACGGCGAGGACGAGTACCACTCCGCCGAGGCCGCGCCCGAGGGGTTCGATCCGCGCCGGTCGGACGGCTTCGACCACCGCGTGCTCGAGCCCGTGGTCTCCGACGGCCAGCGCGGATACCAGGTTCACGGGTACCGCTGCGCCAACTCCGGGATGTCGATCGCCGTGGCCGTGGACCACGTGGTCGAGACCGAGGACGAGATCGACATGAGCGTGGAGAGCGACGACGACGCCTCCAAGGTCGTCTACCACGCCCACGCCACCCCCGGTCGCGTCCTGAGGCTCACCAAGCTGGCGGCGTACCACACCTCCGAGAAGGTGCCCGCCGGCGAACTCGCCGACCGGTGCGCCCGCACCCTGTCCCGGGCCCGCGACCGCGGCGTCGAGGACCTGCAGCGCACACAGCGCGACTGGTACGACCACTTCTGGCACCGCGGGGACGTGGAGGTCGACGGCCCGCCCGAGACCCAGCAGGCCATCCGCTTCAACCTGTTCCAGCTGGCCCAGGCCTCCGCGCGCGCCGAGACCTACGGGATCGCCGCGAAGGGCGTCACCGGCAGCGGCTACTCGGGACACTACTTCTGGGACACCGAGACCTACGTCCTGCCGTTCCTCACCTACACGATGCCGCGCTTCGCCCGGAACGCCCTGCGCTTCCGGTATTCGATGCTCGACAAGGCCCGCGCCCGCGCCCGCTTCCTGTCCGTGAACGGCGCTCTCTACCCGTGGCGGACGATCAACGGTGAGGAGGCCTCCGCCTACTACGAGGCCGGCACCGCGCAGTACCACATCAACGCCGACATCGCGCACGCCATGGTCAAGTACCTGTGGGCCACCGGGGACCAGGAGTTCATGATCCGCGAGGGCGTGGACGTGCTGGTAGAGACCGCGCGGATGTGGGTCTCGCTCGGGTTCTTCGCCGACGACGGGTGCTTCAACATCCACGGCGTCACCGGGCCCGACGAGTACACCACCGTGGTGGACAACAACCTGTTCACCAATGCCATGGCGCGGTTCAACCTGGCGGCGGCGGCCGTCGCCTGCAAGCGCATCGCCGAACTGGGTGACGGCCGGTGGGCGGCGATCTGCCGGCGGCTGAAGATCGACGACGGCGAGATCGCGGAATGGCGGCGTGCCGCCGAGAACATGGTGATCGCCTACGACGAGACCCTCGGGGTGCACCCGCAGGACCAGGACTTCCTGGCCAAGGAGGTCTGGGACCAGGATCTAGAGCACCCGCGTCGCCCGCTGCTGCTGCACTTCCACCCTCTGGTGATCTACCGGCACCAGGTCCTCAAGCAGGCGGACGTGGTGCTGGCGATGTTCCTGCGCGGCGACGAGTTCACCGAGGAGCATAAGCGGGCCAACTTCGAGTACTACGACCCGCTCACCACGGGTGACTCCACTCTCTCGGCGGTCGTGCAGTCGATCATCGCCGCCGAGATCGGGTACTGCGACGAGGCGTTCGAGCACTTCTCCAAGGCGCTCGTGGTGGACCTGGCGGACGTGCACGGTAACGCCGCCCACGGGATCCACGTGGCCTCGGCGGGCGGGGTGTGGTCGGCGCTCGTGAGCGGGTTCGGCGGGATGCGCGACTACCGCGGCGACATCTCGTTCGACCCCCGGGTGCCGGCCGAATGGGGCGCGTTGACGTTCCGGCTGACCGTGCGCGGGACACACGTGCGGGTCCGGTGCACCCACACGGAGATCACGATCGTCAACCTCAACGGTGCGGATTTCGACTGCACCGTGCAGGGGCAGGCGGTGACGGTCCCCGCGGGCGAGACCCTCACGATGGGCTTGGACGAGCGGGCGCGTGCCTGTCTGCCACGCGCCGAGACCTCCACCGGGGAGGGCTGAGGGGAGCGCCGGGGCGGGAAGGCCCGGCGCCCACCCGGCCGGCTCCCGCC
>NZ_KB714655.1:54146-65692 GCF_000349585.1 Dietzia sp. UCD-THP | reverse complement strand
GGCCGGCTCCCGCCCCCACCCCGCCGACTTGTGCGCCGTCTTCGTCCTGCGCGCTCGGAATGCCCGGAGGACGGGCGGGTGCGCTGGCGAAATGGACCAAAGAGGCCGCGCACCTGTGCGTGCCGCAGGGAAAGCGGGCCAGCTGCGTCGAAAGCTCTGGCGCGGGCGCGCGACGTCGAGGTGTCAGGCGACAAGGACGCGAGAGGAACGCTGGGCGTACGCTGCCCGAACCTGCTGAAGCACGTCGTCTCGCTGGGAACGGAATATCCTGTGGTCTAGGCCGATCACGATCCAACCGGCGGCGAGGAGGCGGTTCCTACGGAACCGGTCCTTCGACTGCTGCGCCGGGTGCTCGTGGTGCGGGCCGTCGTACTCGACTGCGATCTTGTGAACGGGGTCGGCGAGATCGAGGCGGTAGTCGTCCCACACCTCGACCTGCGGTATGAACCCCGTGAAGCCCGCGTCACGGAGGAACAACCTCGCCTCAGTCTCCATAGGCGACTCACTGCGACGGTCGGCATCCGCGAGTACCCGTCGTGCCCGTGCGACCCCCCAGGTGCCGACCTGCTCACCGACGACGTCGCGTAGTTCACGGTCCGAGAATCCGTGTCGGTAGAACTGTTCCACCGCGAGGACCCCACCGAGGTGGTCGGTGAACCGGGCCAGGTCGAAGGCCGTCCACCGACGGCTGGTGACGGCGACGCCCCGCTTCCGCTCCACGGCCGAGGGCGGCACCCGGTACCGACGAAGGCGCAGACCCGAGCGTGTTCTGCCGCTGGGGCCGACGCACAATTCCGGGACCGCGTCGTCCGGGGCGTCGATCCCGTGGAGTACCGCCGCTGACCAGCCGGTGAGGACCCCGTCCGGGTACAACCGCGAGTACGCCACCGACCTGGTCTCGAAGGTGAGCGGGAGAGCAACGGGCAGCCAGAGTTCGTCCGCGATCTTGAGGAACTCGCGTTCTCGTCGGCGACGGGGGAGGGCGGCCAGCTCGCGGCTGAGTCGGGCGGACGACAGGACGGGATGATGCGGTCCCGGGCGATGGCGTGTCATGCCGAGGATCATGCACCCCAGGAACGAGTGGAACCGCCGCCAGTTCGACGATCTCCGCTTGCCTGTGGGGAGCCGACACCTCTTGTGGACAACCGGGCCTCTGCAGCGGGTGCCGGCCGATCACCTGCTCAGAAGCGGCTCGACAGGTCAGCGGAAAACTCGGTGTGCGGCGTGAATGGACCAGAGAGGCCGCGCAACCAAGGGGTGGGCGGGCAAAGGGGACGCGCAGGGCAAAGGGGGCGCGTAAGCCAGGGGGTGGGCGGGCAAAGGGGGCGCGCAAGCCGGGGAGGGGTGGGCGGGGAGAGGGGTCAGCGGGGGCGGTCGGGTTGGATCCGCAGGGCATGGAGGGTCGTGGCCAACCCGTCGTACTGCGCCACCAGTTGCACCAGGCCCACCAGCTCCGCCTCGGTCAGGTGGGCGGCCACCTCCGCCCACGTGTGGTCGGCGATGTCCTTGGTCCGCACCAGTTCGTCGACAGCGGCCAACACCGCCTCCAGCCGGTCCGGCCAGCCGGCTGAGCCGGGATCGTGCAGGGTGCGGGCGATCTCGTCGTCGTCGAGCCCCACCCGCGCCCCGATCCGCTCGTGGTGGGCCCGCTCGTAGGCGCTGCCGCGCAGGTGGGCCACGCGCAGGATGACCAGCTCGGTGGTACGGCGGTCGAGGATCCCGAACGGCATCATCATCCCGGAGTAGGCCAGCCACGCGGGGAAGAGACGGCGTGCCCGGCCGAGGGTGGCGAACAGGTGGACGTCGCGGCTGCCGGTGACGCGGGCTCCCACGCGGTTGACGGCCCAGCCCACCGGTCCGAGTTCGCGGAATCCGCCGGGGCGGATGCGGGGCCGGACCTGGTCCCCGGGGGCACTGTCGGTGTGGTGTGGCTGGCTCATGGCCGTCAGGGTAGGGCAGGGGAGGACTCCCGGGAGTGGGGATCGTCGAGCAGATACGGCGAGAGCGATGATCGGTGGGCATCGACCCTGAGTGTGCGGTTGAGCGGGGGGAAGGCCCGCTGGGGGCAGGCGGGCCTCTCGCACATGCGGCACCCGGATCCGATCTTGGTGGCGGCGTCGGCGTCGGCGAGGTCCAGGCCCTGCGCGTAGACGGTGCGGTGGGCGTGCCGGGCCTCGCAGCCCAGGCCGATCGCGAACGTCTTGCGGGGTTGGCCGAACCGCATGGGCCGGGTGGTCACGGTCCGAGAGACCCACAGGTGCAGGCGGCCGTCGGGCAACTCCGCGACCTGCCGCATGATCTTGCCGGGGAACGAGAAGGTCTCGTAGACGTTCCACAACGGACACGTGCCGCCCGAGGTCGTGAAGTGGACGCCGGAGGCCGACTGCCGCTTGGACATGTTCCCCGCGCGGTCCACCCGCACGAAGCTGAAGGGCACCCCGGCGGCGCCCGGGCGCTGGAGCGTCGACAGGCGGTGGCACACGGTCTCGTAGCCCGTCGCGTAGAAGGTCATCAGGCGTTCGACGTCGTAGCGGAAGTCCTCGGCGGTGTCGAGGAAGCGCTGGTAGGGCATCAGTACGGCGGCGGCGAAATAGTTGGCCAGCCCGCGCTGGGCCAGGGAGGCGGCGGCGGGGGAGCTGAAGGCGCCGTCGGCAACGAGCTGGTCGAGCAGTTCGTGGTGCTCGAGGAACGCGAGTTCCGATGCCACGCGGAAGGCCTGTTGCCCCCCGGTCAGGTGCGCGGACAGGTCGAGCCGACGGTCGCGGGCGGAATAGCGGTGCCACAGGCCGTCGGGCAGGTCCACGCGGCGTGCCACCCGGACCCCATGGGTCTCGGCGAGCCGGTTCTCGAGCTCGGCGCGGACGTCGCCGCGGTTCATCCGGATCCGGGTGGTGAGCTCCTCGGCCGCGGTGTCCAGAGAATCGATGTAGTTCTGGCGCTGGTAGAAGTAGTCGCGCACCTCCTCGTGGGGCATGGCCAGCGCGAAGGTGTCCGTCTCGTCGGACAGGGCGTTGCGGCTCTCGGTGAGGGCGGCGAGGAGGTCGGCCGAGTTCCGGTACCTCTGGTTGAGCACGGCGAAGGCCCGCGCCAGCGACGGGTGGGCACGGACCAGGTCGACCACCTCCCCCGCGGGGACGCCGGCGGACACCTGGGGGTCGGACAGGGCCTCGGTCAGTTCGGCGATCAGTCGGGTGTCGGCGTCCGACGCGAAGAAAGTCGAGTCGACCCCGTACTCCTCGGACAGTCGGGCCAGCACCCGGGAGGTGACCGGGCGCGCGTCCTTCTCGAGCTGGTTGAGGTAGCTGGCGGACAGCCCCAGTGTCTCGGCGAACGCCGCCTGGGTCAGGCCGTGCTCCTCCCGCAGGCGTCGCAGGCGTGCGCCCATGTGGGTGGTGGTCATCAACGGCTCCCGCGGGTCGGTGGTGTGCCCCACATTCTTCGCAAAGTTCGCAATCGACGCAAGGAAACTCGCCAGATTCGCATAACTCGCAGGTAGACGGGCTGCGATGAGTATGGCATCCTTTCGAAGTACAGGACGCCGCGCTCGCAATCATGCGAAGCCGGCTCCGCCCCCGAGACAGGAAAGAGTCGCGATGTCGAACGTTGGCAAGGCACGTACCGCTGCAGAGATCCAGCAGGACTGGGACACCAACCCCCGCTGGAAGGGCATCACCCGCAACTACACCGCCGAGCAGGTGGCGGAGCTCCAGGGCACCGTCGTCGAGGAGCACACCCTCGCCCGCCGCGGCGCGGAGATCCTCTGGGACAAGGTCAACAACAAGGACTTCGTCAACTCCCTCGGCGCGCTGACCGGCAACCAGGCCGTGCAGCAGATCCGTGCGGGCCTCGAGGCCGTGTACCTCTCCGGCTGGCAGGTCGCCGGCGACGCCAACCTCTCGGGCCACACCTACCCGGACCAGTCGCTGTACCCGGCCAACTCGGTCCCGACCGTCGTGCGTCGGATCAACAACGCGCTGCTCCGCGCCGACGAGATCGCCCGCATCGAGGGTGACACCTCGGTGGAGAACTGGCTCGCCCCGATCGTCGCCGACGCCGAGGCCGGCTTCGGTGGCGCCCTCAACGCCTACGAGCTGCAGAAGGCCATGATCGCGGCCGGCGCCGCGGGCGTGCACTGGGAGGACCAGCTCGCCTCGGAGAAGAAGTGCGGCCACCTCGGTGGCAAGGTGCTCATCCCGACCAACCAGCACATCCGTACGCTGACCTCGGCCCGTCTCGCGGCCGACGTCGCGAACGTCCCGTCGGTGATCATCGCGCGTACCGACGCCGAGGCCGCCACCCTCATCACCTCCGATGTCGACGAGCGCGACCGCCCGTTCATCACCGGTGAGCGCACCGCCGAGGGCTTCTACAACGTCAAGAACGGCATCGAGCCCTGCATCGAGCGCGCCAAGGCCTACGCCCCGTTCTCCGACCTCATCTGGATGGAGACCGGCACCCCGGACCTCGAGTACGCCAAGAAGTTCGCCGAGGCCGTCAAGGCGGAGTACCCGGACCAGCTCCTGGCCTACAACTGCTCGCCCTCCTTCAACTGGAAGGCGAACCTGGACGACGACACGATCGCCAAGTTCCAGAAGGAGCTCGGCGCGATGGGCTTCAAGTTCCAGTTCATCACCCTGGCCGGCTTCCACTCGCTCAACTACGGCATGTTCGACCTGGCCTACGGCTACGCCCGCAACCAGATGACCGCGTTCGTCGACCTGCAGCAGCGCGAGTTCAAGGCCGCCGAGGAGCGTGGCTTCACCGCCGTCAAGCACCAGCGCGAGGTCGGCGCCGGTTACTTCGACCGCATCGCCACCACGGTCGACCCCAACACGTCCACCGCGGCGCTGAAGGGCTCCACCGAGGAGGGTCAGTTCCACTGACCCCCCGGGTCGCCCTCCGGTAGGGCGACCAGCACCAAGGCACCACCACACCGGGGGCCGGGATCGTCTCCTCGAGGCGTCCCGGCCCCCGGTCGTGTCCGTGCACACCCCGGGCCCGTGCCCGGACCGACCACCCGGTTCGAGAAGGACGTGTCGCAGATGCCCACCACCCGCGAGGTAGCCCCGGGGCCGGGGTCGATCACCCGCGTGGGGGTGGTGGGCGCCGGCCGGATGGGGGCGGGGATCGCCGAGGTCTGCGCGCGCGCCCACGTCGACGTGCTGGTGTGGGAATCCACCCGGGACCTCGCCGAGGCCGGCCGGTCCCGCATCCTCTCGTCGCTCGACCGGGGGGTCTCCTCCGGGAAGATCACCCGGCGCGAGCGTGACCAGGCCGCCCTGCGGCTGCGGTTCACCACCGACCTCGGCGACTTCGTCGACCGGCAGCTGGTGATCGAGGCGATCGTCGAGGACGAGGCGGCCAAGACGGCCGTGTTCCGTGAGCTCGACCGGGTGGTCACCGATCCGGAGGCGGTCCTGGCCTCCAACACCTCCTCCATCCCGATCATGAAACTCGGCTCCTGCACCGCCAGGCCCGAGCGCGTGATCGGCATGCACTTCTTCAACCCGGTCCCCGTGCTGCCCCTGGTCGAGCTGGTGAGCACGTTGGAGACGGGGAGGTCCGTGCGCGAGCGTGCCGAGGCGTTCGCCGAACAGGTCCTGGGCAAGCAGGTGGTGCACTCCGCGGACCGGTCGGGTGCCGTCGTCAACGCGCTGCTCGTGCCCTACCTGCTCTCGGCGATCAGGATGGCCGAGTCCGGCTTCGCCACCCCGGAGGACATCGACAAGGCCATGGTGCTGGGGTGCGCCCACCCGATGGGCCCGCTCTCCCTGGCCGACCTCGTGGGCCTGGACACGATCAAGGCGATCGCCGAGTCGATGTACACCGAGTTCCGTGAACCGCTGTACGCGCCGCCGCCACTGCTGCTGCGGATGGTCGAGGCGGGACGGCTGGGCGAGAAGAGCGGCCACGGCTTCTACCGCTACGACATCCCCCGAGCGACTGTCCGGGCCACCCGCTGACCGCCGTGGCCCGGGAGCTCGAACGCTCGCACCTCGCGCTCACGCGCGCGTCCAGCGTGCTCGGCTACCCGCGCATCGGCCCACGGCGAGAACTCAAGCGCGCGCTCGAGCGGTACTGGCACGGGGACGGCACCCGGTCCGAGCTCCTGTCCGTGGGACGCCGGATCCAGGAGTCGACCTGGCGGGAGCTCTGCGACGCGGGGCTGACGCAGATCCCGGGCAACACCTTCTCCTTCTACGACCACATCCTCGACGACGCCCTGCTCATCGGCGCCGTCCCGCACCGGTTCCGGGAGCTGGTGCGCGACCTGTCACCGCTGGACACCCAGTTCGCACTCGCGCGCGGTCGCGCGGACGTGGCTCCACTCGAACTGGTGGCTCTCCAGGGCACGCCGTACCACTACCGTCAGCCCGAGTTCGAGGACACGAGCGTGCTGGGTCTGGCGCCGGAGGCGCTGCTGGCCGAGGTCGAACGCGCGCACGAGCTGGGGATCGACATCCGGCCGGTGGTCACCGGGCCGGTGTCGCTGCTGATGCTGAGCAAGGCCGCACCCACCGCCGCTCGCGGATTCCGGCCGATCGAGCTGCTCGACCGGGTACTCGGGCAGTACGAGAGGCTGCTGGAGGTCCTGGCGGAGGCGGGCGTGACCTGCGTCCAGTTCGACGAACCCTGTATGACCATGGAACGCACCGCCGGCGAGATCGAGCGGCTGCGTCACGCCTATGACCGGTTGTCCGCGTCCCCCACGCGACCGCGGATCCTGGTCACGGGCCAGTACGGGGACCTGGCCGAGGCGCTGCCCGCGCTCGCGTCGACCGGGGTCGAGGCGATCGGTCTCGACCTGGTCCACGGGTACCGGGCCCCCGACGACCTCGCGGCGATCCCGGGACTCGCGGGCAAGCGACTCTACGCCGGTGTGGTCGACGGCCAGAACGTCTGGCGGACGGACAAGTTCGAGGTGCTCGAGTACCTGAGGCGGCTCAAGGTCACCTTCGCCGACCTGGTGGTCTCGACGTCCTGCACGCTGCTCCACGTGCCCTACGACGTCGGGGCGGAGGTGGACCTGCCCGCCGAACTGGGGGACTGCCTGGCCTTCGCGCGGCAGAAGGTCGCGGAGGTGGTGTCGCTGGCGGACGCGGTGGTCGACGGACCGACGCCGCGGTGGCGGCCGCTGCCGGAGCGGCCCAGTGCGCGCAGGCCGGACGTGCGGGCCAGGACGGCGCAGGTCGACGACGACGACAAGGTCCGCATGCCCTACCCGGAGCGGGCTCCGCTGCAGGCGGCGCGTCTGGGGCTCCCGATCCTGCCCACCGCGACCCTCGGGTCGTTCCCGCAGACCGTGCAGATCCGCAGGGCCCGCCGGGACCTGGCCGACGGCCGGATCGACTACGAGCGCTATCGCGGCTATCTGCGCGACGAGATCGCCTCGGTGATCCGACTGCAGGAGGACATCGGTCTCGACGTCCTGGTGCACGGTGAGGTCGAGCGCAATGACATGGTGCAGTACTTCGCGGAACTGCTCGACGGGTTCGCGGCGACCCGGCACGGATGGGTCCAGTCCTACGGGTCCCGCTGCGTGCGCCCACCGATCCTGTACGGCGACGTGGCGCGTCCCGCGCCGATGACGGTCGAGTGGACCGGGTATGCGCAGACCCTCACCGACCGACCGGTCAAGGGGATGGTGACGGGACCGGTGACGATGCTCGCCCGGTCCTTCTGCCGGACCGATCTCGCGCTGCCGGAGGTGGCCACCCAGTTGGCCCTGGTGGTCCGGGACGAGGTGGCGGACCTGGAGGACGCGGGGGTGGCGATCGTGCAGATCGACGAACCGGCGATCCGTGAGCTGCTGCCGCGGCGTGGGGCGGACAGGCGCGCCTATCTCGAGTGGGCGGTGGCCACGTTCCGCCTGGCCTCCGCGGGCGCCGGTCCGGACACCCAGATCCACACCCACCTGAGCTACTCGTCCCTGCAGGTGATGAAGGAGGCGATCGAGGGGCTCGACGCCGATGTGACGGCGATCGTCGCGACCCGGTCGATCGACTGGGTCCTGGACGCGCTCACGGACCACACCCTGACGCGGCAGGTCGCCCCGGGTGTCTACGAGTCGAGATCGGGGTTCGTCCCCGACATCGACCTGCTCCACGAGAGGTTGCTCGAGGCGGTGGCGGCGGTGGGGGTGGACCGACTGTGGGCGGTCCCGGACGGTGGGCTCAAGACCCGCTACACCTGGCAGCTGGAACCGAGTCTGCGCAACCTGGTCACCGCTGCGCGACGAATCCGCCGGGCGGTTGCCCCCGGGACCTGAGGTTCCAATAGAATCAGGACAAGCAACTCCCGGGCCGCGGGGCCAGGGATCGGTAGTAGACGAAAGAGGACGACATCATGGCCGGTCAGACCCTCGAGCACACTGGTGCTGCCATCGTCGAGGAGTACTACCCGACGTACGCCACGGAGGTGGCGCCGACCTACCCGCTGTACTCCACCGAGATCTACGCCGGTTCGGCCATCATGTTGCTGTCGATGAGCATGCTGGGGCTGCCCATCACGGCGCTCGCCTTCTACATCGACGACATGGACGTGTCCCTCGGTCTGGTCGTGGCGGCGGTCGTCGCCACGGTCGTCGTCTTCGTCATCGGCCTCGCGGTCTGCATGGTCGGTTTCCGCAAGTACGGACGCAAGGACGCGCACTGACGCTCGACCCGGTCACCGCGGCGGGTGGGCCCGCCCTGGTGGCGGGCGACCCGGCCACTGATGCGGAGCGCAGGTCTGCTCTCCGCCGCATGAAGCTGGTCGCGACGGGGTTCCTGGTCCTGGCCGGGATCATCTTCCTCTTCGCCGAGTATTCGCTGTCCAACGGGGCCGGGGCGTGGGCCGGGTACGTGCGTGCGGCCTCCGAGGCGGGGATGATCGGCGGGCTCGCGGACTGGTTCGCCGTGACCGCGCTGTTCCGGCACCCGCTCCGGATCCCCATCCCCCACACGGCTCTCATCCCCAAGAAGAAGGACCAGCTGGGGGCCTCCCTGGGGACGTTCGTGGGCGAGAACTTCCTCGATCCCGAGATGGTGAGCGAGAAGGTCCGCAGTGCCCGGATCCCCGCACGGGCGGGCGAATGGCTCCAGGACGAGGACCATCGTGCGATCGCCTCCGACCAGGCGGCCAAGGCGATCCGCTCCGTCCTGGCGGTCCTGCGTGACGAGGACGCCACGGCGATCATCGAGCGGACCATAGTCGCGCGCATCGCCGAACCGCAGTGGGGCCCGCCGGCGGGTCGGATCCTCCAGGAGCTTCTCTCCGAGGGCCGTCACCTGCCGCTGCTCGATCTCATGGCCGACCGGACCCACGAATGGGTCGAGGCGCACCCGGAGACCATCGACCGCTGGGTCCGCGAGAAGGCGCCCACCTGGGCCCCACAGTTCGTCAACGAGCTCCTCTCCGATCGCGCCTACCGCGAACTGCGCGAGTGGACCTGGCAGATCAAGGTGGACAAGCAGCACGCGGTCCGCCTCGCCCTGATCGGGTTCGCCGAGGATTTCGCGCGCGACCTCCAGCAGGATCCGGCCACGATGGACAAGCTCGAGACCTTCAAAGCGGAGGTGATGAACCGCGAGGAGGTCCGCCGTGCCGCGGCGACCGCCTGGACGGCCGCCAAGCGGATGATCGTCGAGGCCACCGAGGACTCCTCGTCGACCCTCCGGGTGAAGATCGACGACCTCCTGCGTCGACTCGCGGACATGCTGGTCGACGACGAGAAGGTCCGCGCCCGCCTCGACGACTACATGACCCGGACCGCCGCGTACGTGGCCGTGAACTACTCCGGCGAGGTGACGTCGATCATCTCCGAGACGGTGGAGCGCTGGGACGCGGACGAGGCGTCCGAGAAGATCGAGCTTCTCGCGGGCAAGGACCTGCAGTTCATCCGCATCAACGGCACGCTCGTGGGGGCGCTGGTGGGTCTGGTCATCCACCAGTTCACCCTGCTCATCTTCTGATCTTCTCTTCTGAGCCGCGCGTGCGCCGACCTGCTCGTCCCGCGGCCGTTGTGCTCCTCCGGGTGTGATTCATTACACGCCTCAGGCCGCTTGCTGCTGCTAGCACTCGTTGCTAGCGTTGTATTCAGACAACGTGAGATGCACGGCGAGAGGAGGTGGACTCCATGGCCGAGAAGCGTGGCCGGGAGAGTGGTCGACAGCCTGAGTCCGCCTCCGCGCAGGCGGCCGAACCGACCGCCGCGACCCTCGCGCGGAGGACCAAGCCGACCGGCGAGGTCCCCCGCCACGACGATGTCGCCCCACAGGGTGACGACGACAAGCGTGCGTCCGAGTCGCAGGACATCGGGTCGTTCATCCGCGCACAGCGGGAAGCCGCCGAGGTGTCCATCCGGCAGCTCGCGGAGCGGGCCGGCGTCTCCAATCCGTATCTGAGTCAGATCGAGCGGGGGCTGCGCAAGCCGTCCGCGGAAGTGTTGGGTCAGATCGCACGAGGTCTGAGGTTGTCCGCCGAGGTGCTCTACGCCCGCGCCGGAATCCTCGAACTGAGGGAGGGGAGCCCGGTGAGGGATGCCATCCTCACCGCGCCCGACCTCACCGAGCGTCAAAGGGAGGTGCTCGTGGAGATCTACGAGTCGTTCCGATCGAACAACGCGATCGCCGCCGACCAGGTCGTCGGCGTGCACTGAGCCCGTCCGACGGCGGCCCGGCAGGGCCACGTGACATCCGAACCCGCAAGACCTGCAGACAACGAACCATGCAGACAACGAACGAGGAGCCGACATGAGCCAGAAGAAGCCCGTTTCCAAGAAGACCGCCGCACAGGCCGCCGCCGCTCAGGCGGAGTCGCAGTCCAACCCCAAGGGCGACGCACCCAGCGGACCGCTGGGGCAGGCGCTGTCCGCGGTGCGCACTCCGGTCTACGCCTACGTCGGCGTCAATGATCTCGCGGTCCAGGCGGTGTCCGGCCTCGTCTCCGACCTGCGTCGTCGCGCGGAGGACGCCGTCGCCGAGGCTCAGACCAAGGTGAACGAGCGGGTCAGCGGCGTGCAGAACCGGGTGACCGAGCGGGTTGCCGACGTGCAGAACCGCGTGAACGAGGTCCCGGACCGGGTGCAGGCGCTGCCGTCCGAGGTCGAGGAGCTGGTGAACCGCTTCCGCCCGGACGAGCTGCGTAAGGTCGCCGACGCGTACGTCGAGGTCGCGGCGGGCATCTACGGTGGGCTCGCGGCCCGTGGCGAGGACGTCGTGGCTCGCCTGCGCGAGGAGAACCCCCAGCTCGAGGCCGGCCTGGCCCGCGTCAACGAGCAGGTCGCCCGCGCCGCAGGTGCCGTTGAGGAGCAGGTCGAGCTGGGCGAGGACGCGCTCGGTACGGTCGCCCGACAGACCCGCTCCATCGGGGTGAAGGCCGCGGGCCGCGTGTCCAAGGCCGCCCGCCGGGCCGCCGAGGAGACCGGCACCGCCGCCGACAAGGCCGCCGACAAGGTCGAGGACGCCGCGTTCGCCGCCTCGGACGAGGTCCAGAGCGGGGCCGCGAAGGTCGAGGCCAAGACGGCCCAGGCCAAGAAGGCGACCGCGAAGAAGGCCCCGGCGAAG
>NZ_KB714655.1:0-53981 GCF_000349585.1 Dietzia sp. UCD-THP | reverse complement strand
CGGCGAAGAAGGCCCCGGCCAAGAAGGCTCCGGCCAAGAAGACGGCCTCCTCGAGCACGGCCTCCAAGACCGCGGCGTCGAAGCAGACCTCGGCGACCAAGTCGGCCTCGAAGACCACGGCTTCCAAGGCCGCGCCTGCGAAGACCACGGCCTCGAAGACCGCGCCCTCCAAGACCGCGGCCTCGAAGCCGGCGTCGAGCTCGACCTCGGGTTCGGCAACGGGCTCGAGCTCGGGTTCGACCGGCTCGTCGTCGTCCTCCGCCGACAAGTCCTCCGGTTCCGGCTCGAACTGAGCCACCGCGGCCCCGGGCCGCAGTCCGCCGCCCCCGGCCCGCTCGACCAGAGCGTGCCGGGGGCGGCGTCGTTCTGAATCCACGCCGTGAACATCCACTTCGGACGTTGCGGACGTGGCGACTACACTGGGCGAGGTGATTGAAGCATTGCCCGGAACCTGGGGCCTGGTCCAGTTGGCGATCCAGGCCGCCCTCGTGGCGTGGGCACTGGTCGGCCTGGTGTTGGCCGTCCTTCCCCCCGCGTCGGCGTACTCGATCGAGGGCAAGTGGCCCAAGCCCGCATGGATCGGCATCTGCGCCGCCGCCGCCCTCTTCTTCGCGATCCGTCCGTTCGGCATCCTCGGAATCGTGGGGATGGTCGCCGTCGGCGTCTTCTTCGCCGACGTCCGACCGGCCGTCGGCGGCAGACGCAGGTGAGTTCGAGGGGGTCCGCGCCGCTGCAGCGCATCGACGAGCTGGCGGCGACCTCCGGTACGACGGTCCGCAACATCCGCGTCTACCAGGAGCGCGGACTGCTCCAGCCGCCCATCCGCAAGGGCCGGACCGCGCTGTACGGACCCGATCACCGCAGCCGGCTCGAGATGGTCCTGCGGCTGCTCAACCGGGGCTACACGTTCGCCACGATCAGGGAACTGCTCATCGCGGAGCGGCACGGATTCACGCTCGCGGAGTTGCTCGAGGTCGAGAGTGTGCGGAGCGAGCGCAGGCCCACCGGGTCCCGCCGGCGCCTCACCCGCACGGAATCCCAGGCCCTCGATTCATTCGACCTATCCGAGACGCTGACCGAGGTGGGGGAGTCGATCGGGCTGGTCACCGAACCGG
This sequence comes from Dietzia sp. UCD-THP, assembly GCF_000349585.1. Classification (NCBI taxonomy): domain Bacteria; kingdom Bacillati; phylum Actinomycetota; class Actinomycetes; order Mycobacteriales; family Dietziaceae; genus Dietzia; species Dietzia sp. UCD-THP. The sequence goes on along the minus strand of NZ_KB714655.1, from coordinate 52,866 downwards.
GCGCCGCCGGCCATCTGCTCTCCGACGCCTACGTCGCCGAACTCCTGCGGGACCTCATCGTGCTCGGCGTGGACGCGGACGGGATCGAGAAGATCGTTCGCCTGGTCGTGGAGGGGCAGGGCAGGGCCGTCGAGGCGATCACCGTGCTCGTGGAGGCTCTTCGTGATGCCGGGATCGACAAGGCGGTACTCGAGAAGCGGGTCCGGTCGACGCTCCCCGGGGCGGGCACGGCCGCCCGGCTGATCTTCCTGTCCGCCGCCGAGACCCTGCTCACCCAGCGCCACGGATTCTCCCGCGACTAAAGCCCCCGCCCGGAGGGGCCCGCGTCAGGTGAACACGACGGTCCGCGCATCGTGCACGAGGACGCGGTCCTCGAGGTGCCACCTCAGGCCGCGGGCCAGCACCAACTTCTCCGCGTCGCGGCCCTGCCTGACCATGTCCTGCACGGTCGCGGCGTGATCCACCCGGATGACGTCCTGCTCGATGATCGGCCCCTCGTCGAGGTCGGCGGTCACGTAGTGGCAGGTCGCGCCGATGAGCTTGACGCCCCGGATGTGCGCCTGGTGGTACGGGCGCGCACCGACGAAGCTCGGGAGGAAGCTGTGATGGATGTTGATCGCGCGACCGGCCCAGCGGGTGCACAGGTCATCGGGCAGGACCTGCATGAAGCGGGCCAGGACGATCGCGTGCGGGTCGATGTCGTCGACGATCGAGGCAACCTCCGCGAACGCGGGGGCCCGTTCGGCCGGATCCGCCGGGAACGGCACGTGGTGGAACGGGATGCCGTGCGCCTCGGTCATCCCCCGCAGGGTGTCGTGGTTGCCGATCACCGCACGGATGCGAGCGGGGAAATCCCCGCTGCCCACCCGACCCATGAGGTCGTGCAGGCAGTGCCCCTCCTTGGACACGAGGACGACGATGTCCTTCGGTTCGGCGGAATCGGCGATGTTCCAGTCCGTCTCAGGGCCGAGCTCGGCCGCCACCCGGGCGAAGCGGCGGCGCAGTTCGTCGAGGTCCATCCCGATCGATTCCGCGTCCACGGATTGCCGGGTGAAGAACCAGCGGGAGTTCTCGTCCGCGTGATACGCCGCCTCGACGATGGTGCCGCCGAGCTCGGCGAGGAACGTGGCGATGCGGGCGACGATGCCGATGCGGTCGGGGCAACCCAGGGAGAGGACGAAGCGGCGTGACATGAACGGTCATTGTGCCAGCAGGGGGTGTCGGGGAGCCCCGCTAGGCTGGCCGCATGGACGCCACCACACAGAATCACCTGACCCGGGCCCGCGTCGCGGCGATGATCGATCACACACTGCTCTCCCCGGACGCCTCCCGCGACGACGTGCAGGCCTGCGTGGACGAGGCCCGTGACCTGGGGGTCAAGGCGGTGTGCGTGAGCCCGGCGATGCTCCCGGTGCGGGCGGAGGGACTGACGGTGGCGACGGTGGCGGGCTTCCCGTCCGGCAAACACCACTCCCTGGTCAAAGCGATGGAGGGCCGGTTGGCGGTGGATCAGGGGGCCGTCGAGGTGGACATGGTGATCGACGTGGGTGCGGCGATCGTCGGGGCGGTCGACGAGGTGATGGCCGACGTGTTGACGATGCGCGACGCCGTCCCCCCGCCCACCGTGATCAAGGTGATCCTGGAGACGGCCGCGATCCACCGGGCGCTGGGCGAGGAGGCGGGGGACCGGCGGATCGAGGAGCTGTGCCACGCCGTCGCGCGAGCCGGGGCGGACCTGGTCAAGACCTCCACCGGCTTCCACCCCGCCGGTGGCGCCAGCGTCCGGGCGGTCGCCGCCATGCACCGCGCCGTGGGCGGCCAGCTCGGCATCAAGGCCTCGGGTGGGATCCGCGACGCCGACACCGCCCGGTCGATGATCGGCGCGGGCGCCACCCGGCTGGGGCTGAGCGGCAGTCGCGCGGTGCTGGAGGGGTTCCCCGAGGGCTGATGCCGCCCGCGTTTCCGCTTGCCGCCCGGGCCGTCGCTTCCGCCCGCGGCCCGGGTTGTCACCTCAGTCGAGCGTGAGGACCATCTTGCCGGTGGTCCGGCCCGTCTCCCCGCGCCGGTGCGCCTCCGCCGCCTGCTCGAGTGGAAAGACGTCGGAGACGCTGGCCCGCAACTCGCCCCGGTCCACGAGGTCGGTGAGGGACATCAGGTCGTGCCGCGAGGAGTCGACGAGCATGCGGATCGCGCGCACGCCCAGGTCGTCGGCCTCGCGGAGGAGATCGTCGGACCCCACCGGGAGGATCGACACGAGGATTCCGCCGGGACGAAGAGTGCGCAGCGAACGGGTGGAGTACTCGCCGCCGATGGTGTCCAGAACCACGTCCACGTCGCTGACCGCCTCGGCGAAGTCCACCTCGCGGTAGTCGACGGCCTCGTCCACCCCGAGCTCGCGCAGGAAGTCGTGCTTTGCCGCGCTGGCGGTGCCGATGACGTGGGCCCCGCGGGCTTTGGCGATCTGCACGGCCACGTGGCCCACCCCGCCCGCGGCGGCGTGGATCAGCACCCGCTGGCCGGGCTGTAGGTCGGCGTTCTCCACCAGCGCCTGCCACGCCGTCAGGGACACGAGCGGCAGTGCGGCGGCCTGCACGTGGTCGAGAGAGGCCGGCTTGGGGGCGAACCAGCTCGCGGGCGCCGACACGTACTCCGCGTGCGCGCCGTGACCGAAGGGGTAGGACAGCATCCCGTACACCTCGTCGCCCGGGGCGAACCGGGCCACCCCGATGCCGACCGCCTCGACGACCCCGGACAGGTCCCAGCCGAGCACGAACGGTGGCGCACCGAGGAACCCGCCGTTCGCCCGGTGCTTCCAGTCGGTCGGGTTGACGCTGGCGGCTCTGACACGGACGAGGATCTCGTTGGTCCGTGGATCGGGGCGGGGCTGGTCGGACACGACCAGGACGTCCGGGCCGCCGAGGGAGTCCTGGGTCACGGCACGCATGGTGGGGGAGGTCATGCACCCAGGGTGGCAGAATCCGACGATCGCCGCCCTACAGGGCCTGCGGAAGTCGGTGCAGCGTGACGTCGTCCACCGTGCCTTCGGCCAGGGTGGCGGTCATGAACGTGCAGAACGGCTGCCGACGGCGATCGGTCGGGGATCCCGGGTTCAGCAGCCGCAGTCCCCCCGGCGCCACGGTGTCCCACGGGATGTGCGAGTGGCCGAACACCAGGAGGTCGGTGTCCGGATAGGACCCGCTCATGCGCCTGTCCCGCCCCGCCGCGGGGCCGGTCTCGTGCACCACCGCCAGGCGCACACCCTCGAGCGTCGCGCGGGCCACCTCCGGGAGCCGCTCACGCAGTTCGGGGCCGTCGTTGTTGCCCCAACACGCGATCAACCGCGCGGACCGCTCCTCCACGGCGTCGAGGAGCGCCGCGTCCATCCAGTCACCCGCGTGCACCACCACGTCCGCGTCGTCCACCTCGGCCCACACGCGGGGCGGGAGATCACGGGCGCGCGTCGGGACGTGGGTATCGGCGATGATCAGCAGGCGCATGAACCCGGGTCCGCCGCCCGCTACCGGGTCGACTCCAGGACGACGTCGCGCCCGCTGAGGTCGACCACCATGCCGCCCGGGACCACCCGGACCCCGGTGAGCTGCACGCCCTGCGGGAGCTCGGCGAGCGCCGAGTCCATCATCGAGACGGTGCCACCGAGCAGTTCGGGCGGTAGCGCGAAGCCGAGGATCGAGGCCTGCGACGGATCCATCTCCAGATTGCCGCCGATCAACCTGGGGGTCACGACGGCCTCGGCGAGTCCGCTGATGGAGACGCGGAGCGTGCCCGAGGCCGGATCCGAGACGATCTCCTGCACCTGGATCAGGCCGCCGAGCATGCTGTCACCCGCGGAGTCCTGCTGCGCGGCCGCCGACATGGCCTGGTCGGAGACGAACGCGGTCCCGGTGAGCGAGTCCACGTAGGTGAGGTCGTCAGCGGAACGCACGCCTTCGGCGGTGATGTCGATCGCCGGGGCGGGGCCGCTCCCGCCCGCCGTCGGACTGCCGTCGGTGGTGATCCGGACGTTGCCGAGGTCGCCTCCGAAGTACGACAGGAGCACCGGGCGCGCGCCCAGCTCGACCTGCGCCGGGCTGCCGAGGGAGGCCGTGACCTCCTCCTGGATCCGGTTCTCCACGGCGTTGCGGGTGCCGAACTCGAGCCCCACCACGCCGGCCACGAGGACGATCACCGCGGCAACGGCGATCAGGGCGATCATCGGACCGCGCCGTCTCCTGCCGGTGTCGCCGCGGCCGGGGCGATCGGCGTCCGGCGCAGTGGCGAACTGCTGGGTCTCGGCGTTCTGGACGCCGGGTCGATCATGAGCGGGGAGTCGCTGGGTGTCGTGCCGCGGGTGCATTCCGCCCATTGTCGTCGATACCGGCCCGGATCGCAGAACCCCGGTTCAGCGCGTGCTCAGAACCCCGGGCCCGGTGCAGGGTCGGAACCCCGGTGGAGCGCGTGCTCAGAGCTCGGCGGTCCAGCGGTTGAGGTGCTCGGTCTCCGCGTTGAAGAACCGGGTGAGGTGGGAGACCACCAGCTTCTCGAGCTTGCCTCCCAGCAGCGGGACGGACACCTTGACCTGGCCCGACGCGGACTCGACCACCGCGGCGCCCTCGGAGAGCGACTCCGAACCCCCGTCGATGATCCCCAGTCCACCGGCGGCCTCCGCCCGGGCGGAGGTCGTGAACCGGTTCCCGTCGAACCCGGCGTAGGTGCTGGTCCGGACGATGATCAACCGGCCGGGCAGGACCTTGCGGGCCACGTCCGGGATGTCCTCGTCCGGGATGTGCTGGGTCACCGTCACGGTCGTGGAGTCCCCGGTGGTGACGAACTCGTCGAGCGAGTCGTCGGGGGTACCGATGGCGGCGAGTCGGTCGTGCCAGAAGGCCTCGTCGCCGTACGAGGCGAACACGGTCTCGAGGTGCGCGTCGATGCGGGCGGAATGGGAGAAGCGGGTCGCCATGGGGTCAAACCCTACAAGGGGGCGGTTACTCTCGGACGCGTGCTCCCGCCTTCTCCCGATCGACGCCCGGCTCACCTCGCCGACGAGGTGATCCGCGGGTTGTCCACCGTGGCCGGTCTCCGGGTGGTCCCCGATTCCAGCCTGGCCGATCTCACCACCCTGCGGATCGGCGGCCGTCCCCGCGCGCTGCTGGAGTGCGAGTCCGCCGAGGCCGTCACGGCCGCGGTCGGCGCCCTCGACGCCGCGGGCGTGCCCGTGCTCGTGCTGGGCGGCGGGTCCAACCTCGTGGTCGCCGACGGGGACCTCGACCTGGTGGTGGTGGCCGTCCGCAACAGCGAGGTCGGCTACCGGGACGCCGGCACGGACGGCCCCGGGGAGATGGTCGTCCGCGCCGGAGCCGGCCTGCCCTGGGACGACCTGGTGGCGGACACCGTCGACCGCGGGTACGGCGGCCTCGAGTGCCTGTCCGGGATCCCGGGCTCGGTGGGCGCGACCCCGGTCCAGAACGTCGGGGCCTACGGCGTCGACGTGGCGCAGGTGCTGCACCGCGTGCGCTGGTACGACCGCGCCACCGATACCGACGAATGGGTCGAGCCCGACGCGCTGGGACTGGCCTACCGCACCTCCGTGCTCAAGAACTCGTCGGCCGCGGTGGTACTCGAGGTGGAGTTCCGGCTCGACCCCGACGGTCGCAGCGAGCCGATCCGCTACGCCGAACTCGCCGGCCGGCTGGGCGTCGGGCCGGGGGAGCGGACCGACCCCGCCCTGGTGCGGCGCACCGTGCTCGAGCTGCGCCGGGGCAAGGGGATGGTGCTCGACCGCGACGACGCCGACACCTGGAGCGCCGGGTCCTTCTTCACCAACCCGGTGGTCCCCGAGGACAGGCTCCCGGTGGTGCGGTCCCGGGTCTCCGACCGGCTGGGGGCCGAGCAGGCCGAGCAGATGCCCGCGTTCGCGGCGGCGGGAGGGGTCAAACTCTCCGCGGGCTGGCTGATCGAGCGGGCCGGGTTCGGCAAGGGGCACCCCTCGTCGTCGTCGCCCGCCCGACTGTCCACCAAGCACACGCTCGCGCTGACCAACAGGGGCTCGGCCACCGCCGACGACGTGATCGCGCTGGCGCGCGAGGTGCGCGACGGCGTCGTCGAGGCGTTCGGCGTGGAGCTGCACCCCGAGCCCGTGTGGGTGGGCTGCAGCATCTGACGCCGCCGCACTCCGCCGCGCCGGCCACGGCCCTGCTCACGCTGCCGCTTTCCACCCCGGCCCCCACCGCTCCCGCTGACCCTGGCACGCTGGGGGACGGCCTTCTAGTCTTGACCCGGCCTGTTCCGCCCCACCCCGCGCGCCCGCTCCGGCGCCACCGTCCCATCTGGAGATTCGCCCGTGGACCTCTTCGCGTATCCGGTGTCGCTCGTCATGAAGTTCTGGCACTGGGTGCTGAGCTTCGTCGTGGACCCCGGTTCCGGAGTGGCCTGGGTGGGGTCCGTGCTGTTGCTGGTGGTGACCGTGCGGCTGCTGCTCATGCGGTCGATGTACCGGCAGCAGTACTCCATGCGCAAGATGGCGCAGATCGCTCCCAAGATGAAGGAGCTGCAGAACAAGTACAAGGACCGCAAGACTCCCGAGGACCGCCAGGAGCAGGCCAAGGAGATGCAGGCCCTGTACGCGGATGCCGGGGTCAATCCCGCCGCCGGGTGTCTGCCGCTGCTCGTGCAGATCCCGGTGTTCCTGGGTCTGTACTACGTGCTGCTCAACTTCTCGCCGCGTGGGGTGTCGATCGAAGAGGCCTCGACCATGACCAACGGGGCGTTCGGCCCCGACCAGGTCGCCTCCTTCCTCAACGCCGAGATCTTCGGGGTCCCGCTGGCCTCGTACATCCGGATGCCGCAGGACGTCATGGACTCCCTGCACCCCGGGCTGGTGCGCGAGGACATCCTCGTCCTGGCCGTGCCGCTGTTCGTGCTCGCGGGCATCGCCACCTTCGTCAACATGTGGAACTCTTTCCGGCGGCAGAAGGCGGCCAAGGCGGCCGAGCAGGAGGCGATCGCCCGGGTCGAGGCCGAGGAGAAGGCGGGCGGGCCGGTCGTCGACGGGGAGGTCCTCGAGGTCGACGGCGAGAAGCCCGCAGCCCCCGCGCCCGCCACCACCGGCGCCGCTGCGGGAACCGGTGCGGCGGGCTCGGCCGCTGCGGGCAAGCCGCAGGACTTCCAGTCGATCGCCGAGTCCATGACCGAGTCGATGAACCAGTCGATGAAGATCATGATGTACCTGTTCCCCTTCTTCCCCATCGTGGGCGCGTACTTCTTCAACTTCCCCATCGCTATCGGCATCTACTGGCTCACCAACAACATCTGGACCGCGGTGCAGTCGCACTTCTTCATGGAGAAGCTGGAGAAGGAGCTGCCGATGACCAGCCGCGAGGGGCTCCCGCCCAGCGCGTTCATGTGACGGCCATGTGACTTAGCCTCGCCGGCCCCGCCGGCCCCGCCGGCCCCGCCGGCCCCGCCGGCCCCGCCGGCCTCGCCGGCCCCGCCCGGATGACGCCCGCGGGCGAGGCGCCCCTTGTGGCCCCGGCGGCCCGGGCGTAATCTGCACACCGGAAGTCGGCAGGCGCACGACGTGACCGCGGAGAGATCCCGGCTGCGGGGGGCGCCAGCCGAGCAGTAGACACGAGGAGACCCAGGACAGTGCTCGACCCCAGGTGAGACCCGGCCCACCCGCCACCTCCCTGGAGCACACATGTCTTCCCTCGTCCTGTCGGACGTCGCCTACGCGTTTCCCGACGGCACCCCACTCTTCACCGCGCTCGACCTCGCCCTGCGCCCCGGCGTCACCGCCGTGGTCGGCCGCAACGGCGCGGGCAAGTCCACCCTGCTGCGCCTGATCGCGGATGAACTCTCGCCGTCCGCGGGGTCGATCTCCGTCGACGGCGAGCCCGCTCGTCCACCCACCGTCGCGTACCTGCCGCAGTTGCTCGTCGACGCCACCGCACGGCGCACCCTCGCCGACGAACTGGGGGTCGGCGCGCGACTGGCCGCCCTCGCGCGGATCGAGGCGGGACGGGGCGACGACGACGACTTCGCCCGTGTCGGGGACGACTGGTCGGTCGCCGAGCGGACCCGTGCGCTGCTCGACGACCTCGGCCTGCCCACCGATGTGGACAGACCCGTGGTCGACCTGTCCGGCGGGGAGCGCACGCTCGCGGCTCTCGCGGGCAGGCTCCTGGCGCAGCCGACGGTGTTGCTGGTGGACGAGCCGACCAACAACCTCGACCACCGCGCCCGGGCGAGGGTGTTCGCGGCGCTTGAGAGGTTCGTCGCGACGGGGAGGCGGATCGCCGTGGTGGTGAGCCACGACCTGGAGCTGCTCGAGCGGGTCGATGCCACGGTGGAGGTGCGGTCCGGGCGGTGCAGGGTGTTCGGCGGGCCCTATTCCCTGTACCGGGAGGCGATCGAGGCCGAGCAGTCCGCGGCCACGCAGGCGTTGTCGAGTGCCCGCAACGAGTGGCGCGCCGAGAAGCGGGACCGCATCGAGGGGATGGAGAAGGCGAGCCGTCGACTTGCGCAGGGGCGTCGGGTGCAGGCCGCCGGCGGAATGCCCAAGATCCTCATGAACGCGCGACGCAGCTCCTCCCAGGAGTCCGCGGGCAGGCGCCGCGCGGTCCACGAACACGGAGTCGAGCAGGCGCGCGCGCGGATGCAGGACGCCGACGCCGCCCTCCGCCGCGAGGAGTTGTTGCGGATCCCGATGCCCGACCCGGGGCTGCCGGCCGGGCGGATCGTGCTGGACACCCTCGATCCGGTCGCCGGCCGCATCCACCTGACAGGACCTGCGAGGACACGCCTCACCGGTCCCAACGGCAGCGGCAAGACCACGCTGCTCCGGCGCCTGTTCGGAGACGGGTCCGCCGGAGCTGGTGACGGCCGGGCGGCGCACGTGCCCTGGGCTCTGCTGCCGCAGGATCTGCGGCTCGATCATCCCGACCGGTCGGTGGTGGATGCGATCCGGGCGGTGCGCCCCGACGCCGATCCCGAGCAGATCCACGCCCACGCGGCGCGGATGCTGTTCACCGGGGAGGCCGGGTTCCGCCGCCTCGCCGAGCTCTCCGGGGGCGAACGCCTGCGTGCGGCGCTGGCGGCGAGGTTGTTCGCTCGGCCGGTGCCGCAGCTGCTGATCCTGGACGAGCCCACCAACAACCTCGACCTCGCCGGAGTGGAGGTGCTCGCCGACGCTCTCGCCCAGTGGCGCGGGGCCCTGCTCCTGGTGAGCCACGACGAGGGCTTCTGCGACCGGGTGGGGGTGGACGACGTGATCCGGCTCGGCTGACCCCACCCCACGTCACCCGATCGCAGACCACGGAGGGACTCATCCATGCGCAAGCTCATCTACTACATCGCCGTCACCGCCGACGGGTTCATCGCGGACCCCGATGGACGGACGGACTTCTTCCCGCTCGAAGGCGACCACATGGCCTGGCTCATCGAGCACTACCCGGAGACGATCCCCGGTCACGTCCGCGGCGCGATCGGTCTCGCGGGGACCGGCCCACGCGTGTTCGACACGGTTCTGCTGGGCCGGTCCACCCATCAGGTCGCGGTAGACGAGGGTCTGGCCAGCGGTTACCCGCACCTCCGCCAGTACGTGGTGACTCATCGGCCCGGTGATCTGCCGGCGGAGGTGGGGCTCACGGCCTCGAACGAGGACCCCGTCACTCTGGTCCGCCGGCTCAAGTCGGAGAGCTCCCCGCTCGACATCTGGTTGTGCGGTGGCGGGGAGCTGGCGGCGGCGTTGGTGGACGAGGTCGACGAGTTCCGGCTCAAGGTCAATCCGGTGGTGATCGGCCGGGGGCGACCGCTGATCGCCGGGTCCACCGGTGCGCGGCCCCTGGTCACGCACCGGCGGATCGGGTTCGACAGCGGGGTGAGCTACGTGGAGTACACCCGCGACTGACCCGACTGCACCTGGTCCGCCTGCGCCTGCCCCACCCGCTCCCGGTCGCCGGACCCTGTGGGTCCGGTCAGACGGCGCCGCCGGCGACCGCGGGCGGGGTGCCGGTGTTGGAAGACGAGTCGGTCTCGCGCGCGAGGTACTCCTCGATCCGGAACCAGTCGTCGTTGGCGCGCTCGGCGATCGCCACCAGCGTGCTCATGTTGGCGACCTCCTCGACCTGCTCGCGGAGGAACCACAGCATGAACTGCTCGCCCAGCGGGTCGGACTCGGCACGGGCCGCCTGGAAGAGCGACTCGATCTGACGGGTGACCTGCCTCTCCTGCTCGAGGGCGTACCGCAGCGCGGCGACGGGGCCCTCGAACTCGGCCTGCGGACCGGGCACGGCCGGGATGGTCACCGGGATGTCGCGGTCGAGCATGTACTGGACCATCATCATGGCGTGGTTCCGCTCGCCGAGGCTGTGCTGGTAGAAGCGTCCGGCGAGCTGGGGCAGATCCTTGGCGTCGGCCCACACGGCGATCGCGATGTACTGCTGGCTCGCGGCGAACTCGTGGCCGACCTGCGCGGACAGGAGTTCGGTGAACGACGAAGACTTCTTGGCCATGATCATGGCACCCTTCCTCTCGGGGACCTCGACGGACGTCGAGACTCGCCCGGGGCATGTTGCGCCCCAGGGCGCCCAGAGTAGGGCTGGCCACAGCGTTTTACCAGGTCAGTAAGGCTAACCGAACATCGGTAAGCCTGGCCTTGTCGGCGGGACCTGCCAACGGGGTCCCGCGCCACCGCGCCACCGCGCCACCGCGCCACCGCGGGACCGTACCACTCAGCGCCGGTGCGCCCGCATGGCCGAGTGCTGGTCCCGCGGCTTGACCACGATCTGGTCCAGATTGACGTGCGACGGCCGGCTCGCCACGAACCCCACGATCTCGGCGACATCCTGCGCGACCATGGGGGTCAATCCCTGGTAGACGGCGCCGGCCTTGTCGTCGTCGCCGTCGAACCGCACGAGTGAGAACTCGGTCTCCACCATGCCGGGCGCGATCTCGGTGAACCGCACGGGTTGGCCCAGGTGCTCCCCGCGTAGCGTCCGGTGCAGCACGGCCTGCGCGTGCTTGGCGGTGGTGTAGCCGCTGCCCTTGTCGTAGGACTCGAGCGCGGCGATCGAGGTGATGGTCACCACCAGCCCGTCGCCGGTCTCCACGAGCACCGGCATGAGTCCGCGCACGAGTCGCAGGGTGCCCAGGACGTTGGTCTCCCACATCCACCGCCACTGCTCCTCGTCGGCGTCCATGACGGTGGTCGTGCCCTTGGCGCCGCCGGCGTTGTTGACCAGCACGTGCAGCCGGGGGACGGCCGCGCAGAACGCCTCACACGAGTCGGGATCGGTCACGTCCAGGGGGATGGCGGTGCCGCCGATCTCGTCCGCGAGCGCCTGCAGCCGGTCGAGTCGCCGGGCACCGACGATCACGTGGAATCCCAGCCGCGCCAGCTCGCGCGCGGTGGCCTCACCGATCCCGGAGGAGGCGCCGGTCACCACCGCGATGCGGGTGTCGGAGGGGAGGTCGGCCAGGCGCGCGCGGGCGGCGGGGTGATCGAAGCTCATGGGATCAGGCTAGAACAGCACACCGCACCGCGCGCGGCGGCGACAATGGACCCTGATGCGTGCGGTGTGGATTGTCCTGGTCTCGGTGGTGGTGGCGGCGATGTGCGTGGCGTGTGGATCCTCCCGGCAGTGCGAGGTGGCCGCCGACCCGCTGGCGGTGCCCCTCGACGCCCCCGGCCAGGCGTGCCCGCGCTTCGGCGTGAGCACCCCCGGCGGTCCGGGCGCCCCGGGGGAGTACCGCGCCGTCGCCGACGCGGTGGGGACCCGGCCGAGCGTGGTGATGTGGTTCGTCGACTTCTCCTCCCCACCCCCGATCGCCGAGCTCGACGCCGTCCGGGGGTGGGGGGCGGACCCGGTCATCACGTGGGAGCCGTGGCGCTGGGTCGCGGACGGCGAGTACGACCGATCGGCGTTCCCGATGGAGCAGATCGCGGCGGGGGTGCACGACGACTACCTGTACCGGTGGGCCGACGAGCTGGCCGCCTGGGGGGACACGGTGTACCTGCGGTTCGCCCACGAGGCCAACGGCGACTGGTACCCGTGGAGCCCGGCGGGCGGAACCCCACCGCAGACCTATGTGGACGCGTGGCGGCACGTCCACGACCTGTTCGCCGTCAAGGGGGTCCACAACGTGAGGTGGGTCTGGACGGTCAACGTCCCCCACCCCGGCAGCAGCCCCGTCGCCCCGCTCTATCCGGGAGACGACTACGTGGACGTGGTGGGCGTCGACGGCTACAACTGGGGGACCACCCAGCCGTGGAGCTCGTGGCAGGAGCCGGAGGAGATCTTCGGTCCCACCCTGGACGAGGTGGCCGCTCTCGCACCCGGTCGACCGGTGATGGTCACCGAGGTGGCGAGCGCCGAGGCGGGTGGGTCCAAGCCGGAGTGGATCAGGGACCTCGTCAGCTATCTTGACTCCAGAGAAGAGTTAACGGCGTTTGTGTGGTTCGATTTATATAAGGAGACCGATTGGCGTCTGGCCAGCAGCCCGGAGTCCGCCGACGCCATGGCGGACGCCCTGAACAGAGAGCACCGCACGAGATGACCCCTCACCCGTGGAGCGTCCCCGCCCCCGTCGAGGCCGAGCGGGTGCGCGACGTGGAACGACTCGGGATGCTCGACACCCCGCCCGAGGGTCGGTTCGACCAGGTCACCAACATGGCCCGCCGGGTTCTGGGGGTGCCCGCGGCGTCCCTGTCCCTGATGGACGGCGACAGGCAGTGGATGAAGTCGATCCAGGGACTGGACATCGACGAGGTGCCGCGGGAGAAGACGGTCTGCCGCACCACCATCGCGCGGGCGTACCGCCGCCCCGAGGACCCGATGCTCGTCATCCCGGACGCCGCCGCCGACCCGGAGTTCACGGAGATCCCCGGCATCGGCGGCCCGGATGGGATCCGGTTCTACGCCGGATACCCGCTGTTCGGCCCCACCGGCCACCCCGTGGGTACCTTCTGCGTCTACGACACCGAACCCCGCAACCTGGACCCGCAGCAGATCGAGGCGTTCACCGAGCTCGCCGAGTGGGCGCAACGGGAACTCGAGCGGTCCGCGGAGTTGGACCGGGCCGCGGAGATCCAGAACCAGCTGCTCCCGCGCCCCCTCACGGGGCCCGAGGGCTACCGGGTAGCCGCCGTCTGCCTCCCGGCGTTCACCGTCGCAGGCGACTTCTACGACCACTACAGTCGTGGAGACACCCTGATGCTCACCGTCGCCGACGTGATGGGTAAGGGGCTCGGGGCGGCGATCCTGTCCTCCTCGGTCCGCGCCTCGGTCCGGGGGGCCTCCCGGGTGCTCGACCGGTTCGGCCCCGCCGACGGGGCGCATGACACGGGGGCCGTCACGACGCTCGCGGCCGAGCACCTCGCCGAGGACTGCGAGCTCACCTCGACCTTCGTCACCGCCCTGCTCGCCGCTATCGACCTGCCCACCGGGACGATCCACTACACCGACGCGGGCCACGGCCTCGCGTTGGTGCGGCGCTCCGACGGGCGGATCGACCCCCTGAAGGAGGGCGGGCCCCCCATCGGGATCCTCCCCGGGACCACCTGGACCTCCGATGAGGCACAGCTGGAGCCGGGCGATGTGTTGGTGATCTGCTCGGACGGTCTGCTCGACCTGGTGGACGAGGGCAGCGACCCCGCCGCGGTGGGGCGGTTCGTGCAACCCTTCGCCGATCCCGACGAGCTCGCGGCCGCGACCCGGGAGCTGGTGGCGGGCCGGCCCCCGCTGGACGACGTGACCGTGGTGGCCGTCCGGAGAGAGACGGCGTGAGCACGGTTCCGGCGCCGCCGGTGCCGCGCAGCGAGTACCCCTCGCCCTACCTGCGGCTGCTCATCGTGGTGACCGTGATCGTCGGGCTGAACTACATCGTCTGGCGGTGGCTGTTCTCGGTCAACTGGGACGCCTGGTGGATCGCCGTCCCGCTGGTCCTGGCGGAGACCTACAGCCTGATCGACTCGATCCTCTTCGCCGTGACCATGTGGCGGTTGCGTCGTCGCCCCGAGCCGCCCCCGGCGCCGGAGGGGTTGAGCGTCGACGTCTTCATCACCACCTACAACGAGCCGCTCGAGCTGGTGCTCAACACGGCGGCGGCCGCCAAACGCATCCGCTACCCGCACCGCACGTGGATCCTGGACGACGGCGCCCGTCCGGAACTCCGGGCCGCCGCCGAGGAGTTGGGGGTCGACTACCTCACCCGGTCGGCCAGTTGGACCAACAAGCCGCGCCACGCCAAGGCGGGAAACCTCATCAACGCGCTCCTGCACACAGACGGCGAGTTCCTGCTCATCCTCGACGCGGACCAGGTCCCCGAGCCGGAGATCCTCGACCGGACCCTCGGGTACTTCACGGACGAAGGAATGGCGCTGGTCCAGACCCCGCAGTACTTCACCAACGTCCCTGAATCCGACCCGCTGGGCAGTCAGGCGCCCCTGTTTTACGGGCCCATCCAGCAGGGCAAGGATGGGTGGAACGCGGCGTTCTTCTGCGGGTCGAACGCCGTGCTCCGTCGCGAGGCGCTGATGCAACTCGGCATCACGGGGTACGTCAAGGCCGTGGAGGACGGGGTGGATCGCGCCCTGCGGACGGCCGGCAGGGTGATCAGGCGGGCGCAGCGCGCGGTCCCGGCGGACCAGCCCGAGGTGGGGGAGGCGCTCGGCTCCGTCCGGCGGGCCGTGCGCACCGCCCGAGCCGAACTCAGGGCCGGCGGGTCCCTCGCGGAGATCACCTACGGGTTCCAGCAGACGGTGGACGCGGCCGCACGCACGGTGGTGGACGCCGACATGGGCGCGATCCGGGCGGACCTCGAGGCGATCGCCGCGCTGGACGAGCACGGGTCGGACGCGATGGTGCTCGACGACCTGGTACTCGACCAACTCGCGGACCGCGAGTGGTCGCCACTGGGAGCGGTCGAGTCGGTCCGGGCCCTGATCCGTGCGGTGGACATCGACCGGGCCGACGAGGCGGAACCCACCCAGGCACTCGCGACCATCTCGGTCACCGAGGACATGGCCACCGCGATGCGCCTTCATGCGGCGGGTTGGCGGACCGCCTACCACCACGAGGTGCTGGCCTATGGTCTGGCGCCTGAGGACCCCAAGACGATGCTCACCCAGCGACTGCGGTGGGCACAGGGAACGATCCAGGTGATGTTGCGCGAGAACCCCCTGGTGCAGCGTGGCCTGACGCTGGCCCAGCGTTTGATGTATTGGTCCACGATGTGGAGCTACCTCTCGGGCTTCGCGGCCCTGGCGTACTTCGCCGCCCCGGTGATCTACCTGACGCTCGGTGTGCTGCCCGTCCAGGCGTGGAGCGTGGACTTCTTCGCGCGACTCATCCCGTTCCTCGTCCTGAGCCAGCTCCTGTTCTTCATCGCCGGCCGGGGAAACCCGACCTGGCGTGGTCAGCAGTACAGCCTCGCCCTGTTCCCCGTCTGGATCGCGGCGTGCTGGACGGCCGCGCGAAACGTGTACTTCGGCAAGCCCCTCGACTTCGCGGTCACGCCCAAGACGCGCCAGGGTGAGGATGCGACCCCGTGGTACCTGTTCCGGCCGCAGTTGATCGTCATGGCCTTCCTGGTGGTGGCGGCCGTGATCGGGGTGGTGCGCTTGTACCTGGGGGCGATCTCCGTCCTGGGAGTGACGGCGAACCTCGTCTGGGTGGTGTTCGACCTGTTCATTCTGTCGGTGGTCATCCGGGCCGCTCGATACCGTGGACCCGACAGAGAGGGAGCGACATGACCACCTACGACATCAGGGAGACCGGCACCGCAGTGGTGGTGGCGCCGACCGGCCGACTCAACATGGTGGCCGCCCCCGGCCTCCGCGACCAGCTGCTTGAACTGGTCGACGGCGGGTCGCGCCGGGTGGTGGTCGACCTCAGCGCCACCGAGTTCATCGACTCCTCCGGGCTCGGAGCGCTGATATCCGGACTCAAAGCCGCGCGACAGGCCGGGGGCGACCTGCGCATCGCGGCCCCGAACGAACAGGTGAAGAGCGTGCTGAAGCTCACCCGGCTCGACCGGGTGCTCACCGCGCACGAATCCGCGGACTCCGCCTTCGATGGCGACTGACCAGCGCCGGGAGCTGACCCTCACCACGGGTGAGGGCACTCTCGACCGGGTCCTCGATGAGATCGGGGAGATGCTCTCCGCCGGTCAGGTCGAGGAGGATGCGCGGTTACGGTTCGAGATCTCCGTGGCGGAGATCGGCGCGAACATCATCGAGCACGCGGGAGACGGTTCCCCGGTGCAACTGAACCTGGTGCTGGAGGTGACACCGGACCGCCTCGAGGCGCGCTTCACCGACAACGGCAGCCCCGCCCGGGTGGACCTGCGCGCCGTGCAGATGCCGGACGTCTTCGCCGACCGCGGCCGGGGCCTGGCGATCGCGCTGGAAGCACTCGATGAACTCGAGTACCGCCGGCGCGGGGGAGAGAACGTCTGGCGGCTGGCCTGTTACCGCGAGCGGGAGGCGGGGCAGCCGGAGGACGACGACGAGGTCAGCGGCCCCGGCCGGTGACCATGCCGACGAGTCCACGCACCGCACCGAGGACCATGTCGGACTTGGAGAAGTAGTCCTGCCAGCCGCACACGAGGCCGTCGCGGACCTCGAGGCGCCCACACACCCAGAAACCGCAGCGGAATCGCCCGACCCCCAGGTAGTCGGTGCGTTCGGTGAGCACGATCGTGGGGGAGCCGGGGGTGGTGGGGTCCGCGGGGGCGCCCACGGCGAGGTGGTGGATCTCCGCGTCGAAGTCCACGTTGGTGCCCAGGGCCGACAGTGCCTTGACCACCTCACGCTTGCCCCGGATGGTGGGGAGCCCGATGTTGGCCCACCACACGTCCTCGGCGAGCAGCTCGGAGGCGGTGGTGACGTCGCCCGAGACGAGGGCGTCGAAGAAGGTGCGGACCACGACGTCGGAGTCGAGCTTGGTGGTGGTGGTAGCCATTGGACCACGGTAGCCGCCCCGGCCCGACTTGTGTGTCCCGAACGGCCAGCCTCCACCGGCTTATGCGTGCCGAGTGGTCCATTCCGCCCGCGCACCCGGGCGGAATGCGGGCGGACAGGGCGCACAGCCCCCCGGTGAGCCACGGGGCAGCTCCCGGTGAGCCACGCGGGCCGTCGACGATGTCCGGGATCTGGACATCTCCGCCGGATCTGCGCCTGGCACGATGACTCCCATGAGCCCCTCAACCTCCCCCGCCCCGTCCGCCTCGTCAGGCGTCTCGTCGGCCGTCTCCTCCGACGGCACCGTCCTGGCCTACCGCGTTCTCGGCGACCCCGCCGCCCGCCCGTTGGTACTGGTCCACGGCTGGGCCCAGTCGAGCGCGAGCTGGGGGCCGGAGCTGCTGGACGCGCTGGCCACGCGGTTCCGGGTGGTGGCGGTGGACCTGCGCGGGCACGGGCACTCCGGGGTGGCCGAGACGGGGTACGACTCCTCCGAGCAGTGGGCGGACGACCTCGAGGCGGTGCTCGACGCCGCCGGGATCGCCGGGGCCGGGGACGCCGGGGCCGGGGACGCCGGGGCCGGGGGCGCGATCCTGCTCGGCTGGTCGTACGGCGGGATCGTGGTCTCCGACTACCTCGCCTCGCGCGGCGAGGGTCGAATCGCCGGACTGGTGCTGTGCGGAGCGGTCACCGCGGTCTCGCGCTCCGCCGGCGGCGCGGTCGGCCCGGCCATGATGGCGGTCGCCGACGGAGGGTTCGCCGAGGATCCGGGAACCGCGATCGCCACCCTGGCGGGCTTCGGCACCGCCATGATGCGCTCGGGCGACGGGGTGAGCCGACA
Source organism: Dietzia sp. UCD-THP (assembly GCF_000349585.1). Lineage (NCBI taxonomy): Bacteria > Bacillati > Actinomycetota > Actinomycetes > Mycobacteriales > Dietziaceae > Dietzia > Dietzia sp. UCD-THP. The sequence goes on along the minus strand of NZ_KB714655.1, from coordinate 35,065 downwards.
GCGGATCTTCGGTCTCTCCCTGGCCACGCCCCCCGCGGTGCGGCAGAAGCTGCTCACGCGACGGGTGGACCACGACGACACCCTGCGCGGCCTGACCATCCCCGCGCTGGTGATCCACGGCGAGCATGACGGGGTGGTGCTGCCCTCGGCGGGCCGGGCCAACGCCGAGATGATCCCCGGCGCGCGCCACGTGGGATTCGCCGAGTCAGCACACGCGCCCTTCCTCGAGGAGACGCCGCGGTTCCTGGCCGAGCTCGACGCCTTCGCCGCCGAACTGTGAGCACGGCCCCGCGACGCTGCCCCTCCTCCGTGGCGGCGGGTCCGCGGTGGGGAGACGGGCGGGCCCTCTCGTGCCGGAGTGCGCCTCGTCGTCGTCGCGGGCACAATCGGTGAGGTGACCGTCTCCGATCTGCGCACCGGCGCCGTGGCCCACCTCCCACGGCGTATCGCCGTCCTGTCGTTCCACACCTCGCCCCTGGCCCAGCCGGGCACGGGTGACGCGGGCGGGCTCAACGTGTATGTGCTGCAGGCCGCTCGTCGGTTGGCCCGCCGGGGAGTGGAGGTCGAGGTCTTCACCCGCGCCACCCACTCCTCGCAGCCGCCGGTCGAGCAGGCCGGCGACGGCGTTCTGGTGCGCAACATCGTGGCCGGGCCGTTCGAGGGCCTGCGTAAGGAGGACCTGCCCACGCAGCTCTGCCCCTTCGTGGCCGGCGTGATGCGGGCGGAGGCCGGACACGCCCCCGGGCACTACGACCTCATCCACTCGCACTACTGGCTGTCCGGACAGGCCGGTCTGGTGGCCTCCGAGCACTGGGGCGTGCCGCTGGTGCACACCGCGCACACCCTCGCGGAGGTGAAGAACGCGGTCCTGGCCGACGGCGACGTCCCGGAGCCGGAGTCCCGGCGCATCGGGGAGCAGCAGATCGTCGACTCCGCACACCGGCTCGTGGTCAACACCACCGGCGAGCGCGACGAACTCGTGGGCTACTACGACGCCGACCCCGCGCACATCGACGTGGTACCCCCGGGCGCCGACCTCGAGCAGTACACCCCCGGGACGCAGCGCGGCACGGAGCGGGCCCGTCGGGCGTTGGGGCTCGCGCAGCGATCGGAGGTGATCGCGTTCGTCGGGCGGATCCAGCCGCTCAAGGCCCCCGATGTGATCGTCCGCGCACTCGCCGAGATCGTGCGGGAACAGCCGCAGCGCGACGTGCGCCTGATGGTGGTGGGCGGGCCCAGCGGGTCCGGGTTGGAGCGCCCCCGTTCACTCATGGACCTGGCCGACGAGCTGGGCGTGGCCGACCGGGTGAGTTTCCTCGCGCCGCGGCCACCCTCGGAGCTCGTGGACGTGTACCGGGCCGCCGACATCGTGGCCGTGCCGTCGTACTCGGAGTCGTTCGGGCTCGTGGCCCTCGAGGCGCAGGCCTGCGGCACGCCGGTCGTGGCCGCCGCCGTCGGCGGGCTGCCCACGGCGGTCGACAACGGCCGCACCGGGATCACCGTGGACGGGCACGACCCGCGCGAGTGGGCGACGACGCTGGTGGGACTGCTCGACGACGACGAGCGCCGCCTGTCCATGTCGCGGGCCGCCCCGGTCCACGCCTCCACGTTCTCCTGGGATTCCACCGCCGACGGGCTTCTCGCCTCCTACTCGGGCACGATGGCCGACTACCGGGCCCGGCGAGAGGCGGCCACCGCCTCCTGACACCCCGGGGCCCCGCCGGTCGGCGCGCCCGTCCGATCAAGCCCCGCCCGATCAAGCCCCGCCCCGTCCGAACCTCCCCCCGCGACGAACCGCTCACGAATACAGGGGAGTCGAACCGAAGGAGTCACGATGATCGACCCCACCGAGAACAAGCGCATGGACGAGGGCAGCGGTGCCGACGACAGCGGTGCCACGCCGCGCGGTGCCGACGACGTCGACGGCCCCACCCTCGAGTTAATCCGTAACTTCCTGGTGGAGCGCGACATCGAGTCGACGTTGGCCGACGGCCGGGTCTTCGTGGTGCAACTGCCGGGGGAGAAGCGCCTCAAGACCGCCTGCCACCTGACGGTGAACCGGGAGAGCGTGCGGATCGAGGCGTTCGTCTGCCGCAAGCCCGACGAGGACTTCGAGAAGGTCTACAAATACCTGCTGCGGCGCAACCGGCGCCTGTACCAGGTGGCGTACACGCTGGACAACAACGGTGACATCTACCTGGTGGGCCGGATGCCGCTGGTCGCGGTGACCGAGGAGGAGCTCGACCGCGTGCTGGGCCAGGTGCTCGAGGCCGCGGATCACGACTTCAACATCCTGCTCGAGACCGGCTTCCACACCTCGATCCGACGCGAGTGGGAGTGGCGCGTCTCGCGCGGTGAGCCGCTGCGCAACCTCCACGCGTTCCGTCACCTCACCGAGGACCTGCCCCAGCCGGGCCACGGCTGACGACCCGCTCGCGCCCCCTCTGCGCCCACCCGTCGAGAAGACAGTTCCGCCACCTTCTTCTCGGCCGATGCGTGCGGGACGCTCTTTTCGATGGTGTGGGCCGCCGCGGGTGCCGACGCCCGGGCTGCTGCACCCGGCGGGGCCGCCGCGGGTGCCGACGCCGGACCGGCGCGTCAGATGAGCTCGGCGACCTTCTTGCGCAGGACCTTGCCCATCGGGTTGGTGGGCAGCTCGGCCACCGGCACGAACTCGCGCGGGACCTTGTACCCCGCGAGCGAGGCCTTGCAGTGGGCGCGCAGGGCCGGGGCGTCGAGCTCGGCGCCCGGTTCGAGCACGACCGCGGCCACCACCTGCTCGCCGCCGTCCGCTCCGCGTCGCCCCACCACCGCGCAGTCGGCCACGCCCGGCGCGCGGCGCAGGACCGCCTCGACCTCGGAGGGGTACACGTTGAACCCGCCGGTGACGATCATCTCCTTGATGCGGTCCACCACGTGGAGGAAGCCGTCGGGATCCTGGGTCACGACATCGCCGGTGCGCAGCCATCCGTCGTGGAAGGTCTCGGCGGTGGCCTCGGGGTTGCCCCAGTACCCCGGGAAGACCTGTGGGCCCCTGACCAGCAGCTCACCGGGCTCGCCCGGGGAGGCGTCGACGGAGGGATCGTCCTTGTGGGAGACGCGGATGTCGGTGTCGGGGAAGGGGATGCCGATGCTGCCGGCCCGCCTCGCCGTCGACATGGGGTTGCCGACGGTGATGGGCGAGGTCTCGGTCATCCCGTAGCCCTCCACGAGCAGGCCCCCGGTCGCGGCCTCCCACCTGGCGATGAGGTCGGCGGGCAGGCTCATCGCCCCCGAGAACGAGTGGCGCACGCCCCGCAGCGAGATCCCCCGCCGGTCGGCCTCCTCGAGGATCTTCGAGTAGATCGGCGGGACCGCCGGGATGAAGGTCGGCAGGTCCTTGGCCAGGATGGGCATGATGAGGTCCATGTCGGGCGTGGGGACGAGTTGCAGCCGCGCCCCCTGGGCGATGCCGAACACCACGCACATCGTCACCCCGTACGCGTGGAACATCGGCAGTGAGGCCAGGAACCGCTCCCTGCCCGGCTCGAGCTCGGGTACCCAGGCCTTGCCCATCGTGGCGTTGGCCACCAGGTTGGCGTGCGAGAGGGTGGCCCCCTTGGGGGTGCCGGTGGTGCCGGAGGTGTAGAGGATCAGCGCCGGGTCCTCCGCGCTCGGCCGCGGATAAGAGAAGTCCAGCTCCGGGCCGGTCTCCAGATCGCGCCAGTCCAGGGTCCCGGGGGCGGGGGCCGACAGCTTCCCTCGCGAGGCGCGCAGTGAGGGGACCGGCAGGTACTTGAGGGCCAGGCGCTTGGCCGCGGGGAGCTCGTCGAGCAGGTCGACGGCGACGATGTGCTCGATCTCCGTGCCGGGGCGGTCGGCCAGGTCACGCACCATGCCGGCGACGACGTTCCAGGTCACCGCCACCTTGGCGCCGTGATCGGCGAACGGACCCTCGAGTTCGTCGGCGGTGTAGAGCGGATTGTGCTCCACGACGATCGCGCCGATCCGCAGCGCGGCGTAGAACACCACGATCCCCTGCGGACAGTTCGGCAGCAGCACCGCGACCCGGTCCCCGCGACCCACCCCGAGGCGGCGCAGTCCCTCGGCGGCGCGGCGGACCCGGCTGGCGATCTCGGAGTAGGAGGTCAGGCGGCCGAAGAACTCGGTCGCCGGTCGGTCAGAGTAGGCCCGTACGGCGTCGTCGAACTGATCGACCAGCGTGGTGGTGCCGTACTCGAGGTCGTGCGCGGTGCCCGGGGTGTAGTGGGCGGTCCACGGACGGTCGGGTCGATCGGGGGTGTTGCCGGCGTCTGTGGTCATGTCTGCACCGTAGTCCTTACGCGTCGGGTCATAATGGCCGCATGGCTTACGGAACTCTCGTCCTGCTGCGTCACGGTCAGTCCACGTGGAACGCCTCCAACCAGTTCACCGGATGGGTCGATGTGGACCTCACCGACCTCGGACGCGAGGAGGCGGTCCGCGGTGGCAGGCTCCTCGCCGAGGAGGGCATCCTGCCAGACGTCCTGTTCACGTCCCTGCTGCGCCGGGCCATCACGACGGCCAACATCGCGCTCGACGCCTGCGACCGGCACTGGATCCCGGTGGTGCGGCACTGGAAGCTCAACGAGCGTCACTACGGCAAGCTCCAGGGCCTCAACAAGGCGGAGATCAAGGACGAGTACGGGGACGAGCAGTTCATGCTGTGGCGTCGCAGCTACGACACGCCGCCGCCGGCGATCGACCCGGACAACGAATACTCGCAGTCGGCGGACCCCCGCTACGCCGACCTGCCGGAGGTCCCGCTGACCGAGTGCCTCAAGGATGTCGTGGACCGGTTCATCCCGTATTACGCCGCCGAGATCGCCCCGCAGCTGGCGGAGGGCAAGACCGTGATGGTCGCCGCGCACGGCAACTCGCTGCGTGCGCTGGTCAAGCACCTCGACGGCATCTCCGACGAGGACATCGCGGGCCTGAACATCCCCACCGGCATCCCGCTCGTCTACCGCTTCGACGAGTCCGGTCTGGTCTCCAACCCGGGCGGCACCTATCTCGACCCGGAGGCCGCGGCCGCGGGAGCCGCCGCAGTCGCCAGCCAGGGCGCCCAGAAGTAGGTGACGCTCCGGTGAACTCACGGAGAACCCCCGTCCACCTGCGGACTTCCCGCGGATGGACGGGGGTTCTCTGTTGTGGTCGTCGGTTCGCCGCACCGTAGTATCTGGCACGTGCAGGTCAGTTTCGGGATCGCGCTCGCGATCGTCGCCGCGGTGGTCGGCTTCGTCGTCGGCGGCTTCGTCGTCCCCCGGCTGCACGCCCGTCGTGAGCTCCGGCTTGCCGAGCAGCAGGGGCCGAGCCGGCTGGAGGTCCTGCGGGCGGTGTACCACCAGGCGCCCTACGCCCTGGCCGTGGTGGACCGCCATCAGGACGTGGTGCTCTACAACCGTCGCGCCGCGGAGTTGGGGATCGTGGACGACCGGCTCCTGGTGGACCCGGTGTGGAGCGCCGCCGAGGCCACGTTCGCCTCTGGCCAGCCGTCGGCGTTCGACCTGCCCGCCAAGGTCACCGTGGGCCGCCGTCGAATCCCGTCGGTGAGCGGTCGGAGCGAGATCCTCGGCGGTCACCTCGGGCAGTTCGCGGTGGTGTTCGCCGACGACGACTCCGAACAGCGCCGCATGGAGGCCGCCCGGCGCGACTTCGTCGCCAACGTGTCCCACGAACTCAAGACCCCGGTGGGGGCGATGGCGGTGCTGGCCGAGGCGTTGCTCGAGTCCAAGGACGACCCGGAGTCGGTCGAGTACTTCGGCGGACGCGTGGTGAACGAAGCCCACAGGCTGGGCAAGATGGTCTCCGAACTCATCGAGCTGTCCCGGCTGCAGGGAGCCGAGCGGATCCGCGATCCCGAGCCGGTGGACGTGGACGCCGTGGTGGACGAGGCGATGCGCCGGTCGGCGGCCGCGGCGGAGGCGGCGGGGATCGAGTTGATCACCGACGCCCCCTCCGGGCTCGAGGTGTCGGGCGACTGGACCCTGCTGGTCACCGCGTTGACCAACCTCATCTCCAACGCCGTCAACTACTCGCCCGAGCGCACCCCGGTCTCGATCACCCGGACGCTCGACGGCGACACAGTCATGCTGCGGGTCACCGACCGGGGGATCGGCATCGCGCCCGAGCACCAGACCCGCGTCTTCGAACGGTTCTTCCGCGTGGACAAGGCCCGTTCGCGGGCCACCGGCGGGACCGGGCTGGGTCTGGCGATCGTCAAACACGTGGCCCAGAACCACAACGGCGCCGTCAGCATCTGGAGCCGACCCGGGACCGGGTCCACGTTCACACTCGAACTTCCGGCCCATGTGGAGCCGGGTGGCGAGGGGCCCCCGGCCCCTACCGAGCACGACCGACAAGGAGAGGACCAGGTGCCGTGACCAGGGTGCTGATCGTAGAGGACGAGGCCTCGCTGGCGGATCCGCTGGCGTTCCTCCTGCGCAAGGAGGGCTTCGAGGTCACCATCGCCGGCGACGGCCCGACCGCGCTGGAGAGCTTCGACGCGGAGGGCGCGGACATCGTATTGCTGGATCTCATGCTCCCGGGCATGTCCGGAACCGACGTGTGCAAGAGGTTGCGGGTGACCTCGAGCGTCCCGGTCATCATGGTGACCGCGCGGGACAGCGAGATCGACAAGGTGGTCGGGCTGGAGTTGGGGGCCGACGACTACGTGACCAAGCCCTACTCCGCCCGCGAGCTCATCGCCCGCATTCGGGCCGTCCTGAGGCGCGGGGCGGACGCGGAGGCCGACCAGTCGGACGACATCGGTGTACTGGAGTCCGGGCCGGTGCGCCTGGACATCGAGCGACACACGGTGACCGTCCGCGGAAATGTGGTGACCCTCCCGCTCAAGGAGTTCGACCTCCTCGAGTACCTGCTGCGCAACTCGGGCCGGGTGCTCACCCGCGGCCAGCTCATCGACCGCGTCTGGGGGTCGGACTACGTGGGCGACACCAAGACGCTGGACGTTCACGTCAAGCGGCTGCGGTCCAAGATCGAACAGGATCCGGGCAAGCCGGTCCACCTGGTGACGGTCCGCGGGTTGGGCTACAAGTTCGAGGGCTGAGCGAGACGTCCGAGGGCTGAGCGTCGCGACCGGCCCGGTGCTAGATCAGGACCCGCAGGCCCGCCCGGAGGTCGCCCGCTCGGTCGCGGGGTGCACCGCGACGATCCCCAGCTGGCGGCGGCGCCGGCACGCCGCGGCCAGCACCTCGTAGCAGTCGGCCCCCAGCAGCTCCACCAGCTCGTCGCGCAGCGAGACGAACACCGGTTCGGTCCCGACGTGCGCCTCGGGCGAACCGGTGCAGTACCAGTCCAGGTCCAGCCCGCCGGGGCCCCAGCCGCGACGGTCGTACTCGGCGATACGGGTGTGCAGGACCTCCACCTCGTCGGCCCGGGTCTCCCACTCCTGCGTGCGGCGGATGGGCAACTGCCAACACACGTCCGGTTTGGATTCGGGCAGGGTGCGGCCCGTCCGCGCCGCCATGTGGTGCAGGGCGCAGCCCGAGCCGGCCGGGAAGCCGACGTCGTTGAAGAACACGCACCGGCCGCCCAGGCGGCGCGTCCTCAGAGCGGGCTCGGGCTCGCCGTCGTCCCCGGTGAGTTCGTCCTCCTCCAGCCACGGCTCGAGATCGCCGCCCTCGGCCTCCGCGGCCTCCAGCGCGGCCCCCCGGTGCTGCCAGTCCCCGGGCCCCAGGAGTTCGACGTTCACGGCCAGGCGTGTGCGGTCGTCGTCGTCACACAGGAATGCGCCGTGGGTACAGCAGCCCGCGTCGGGCTGCCCGGCGTCGATGCCGTGGCAGGCCGGTGTGCCGAAGACGCACGTCCACGAGGACAGCAGCCACGTCATGTCCGCGGACACGAGATGCTGGTCGTTCGCCGGGTCCGGGAACGTGTACCACTCGTGGGGGAAGTCGAGGGGGACTTCCGCGGCGGGCGCGCCCGGGCTGCTGGTGCGTTCGGTGGCGGTCACAACCTGCGACCGTAGACCGTTTAGGGTGGGCGTGTGAGATTAGGTGTCCTGGACGTCGGGAGCAACACGGTCCATTTCCTCGTGGTCGACGCCCATCGCGGGGGGCATCCCACTCCCATGAACGACTCCAAGACGCGTCTGCGGCTCATCGAGTACCTCGATGAGGACGACAACATCTCGAAGACCGGCGTCGCCAGGCTCGTCGACGCCGTGAGTGAGGCCGCTGACCTGGCCAAGGCCACCAAGTGCCGCGAGGTCATGGCCCTGGCGACCTCCGCCGTGCGCGACGCCGCCAACTCGGACGCGGTGCTCGAGAAGGTCGAGAAGGAGACCGGGATCGCTCTGCGCGTGCTCTCCGGCGAGGACGAGGCGCGCATGACCTTCCTGGCCGCCCGCCGCTGGTTCGGCTGGAGCGCCGGGCGGATCGTCAACCTCGACATCGGTGGCGGCTCACTCGAGCTGACGAACGGCGAGGACGAGCTGCCCGAATACGCCTTCAGTCTGCCCCTGGGTGCCGGACGGTTGACGCACGACTGGTTCAAGACCGATCCGCCGGAGCGCAAGCGCATCAACCAGCTGCGTGACTTCATCGACGCCGAGCTGGAGGGCCCCGCCAGGGAGCTGCGGGCAGCCGGTGTACCCGACCTGGCCTGTGCCACGTCCAAGACGTTCCGCACGTTGGCTCGGCTCACCGGTGCGGCGCCGTCATCGGAGGGGCCGCGGGTCGAGCGGATCCTCACCGCGTCGGGTCTGCGGCAGGTGATCGCGTTTATCTCTCGCATGACGGCCGCTGACAGGGCAGAGTTGGAGGGCATCAGCTCTGACCGATCGCATCAGGTGGTCGCGGGAGCGCTGGTGGCGGAGGCGTCGATGAGGGCTCTGGGTTTGGAAAGTGTGAAAATCTGTCCGTGGGCCCTGCGGGAGGGCCTCATTCTGCAGCGTCTCGACCGGGACGCGGGCGGCGACGGGAAGGGGAGCTGAGATGGCCGAGGATCAGGACGGTCAGCAGATCACCGTGGCGGAGCTGCTCAAGCGCATGGGCGCGGAGCAGTCGGACGCGGCGGCACCCAAGGCGCGTCGGCGTCGGCGGGCCGACGAGGGCGGCGGCAGCGGCGTGAGTGTCTCCGAGCTCACCGGCGAGATCCCTCGGATCACCGACGACACCGAGCTCGGCAGCCGCGCCGCGCGTCGCCGCGCCCGTGAGGCCGAGCAGGCCTCCGCGCAGGCCCCCGCGCAGACCCCCGCGCAAACCCCCGCGCAGACCTCGAAGCCCGCCGGACAGAGCGCCGCCTCGGGGGAGAAGTCGTCCGAGACGACGACGAGCCCGTCCGCCTCGCAGGATGTGCGGCCGGGCAGGCGTCGAGCACCCGAGACGGACGCGCCCGGTGACGTGCGTATCTCCGAGGCGCCGGGCAGACGCCGTGCGCCGGAGCCCGCCGCGCAGTCCCCTGCCTCCACACAGTCGCGGTCGCAGACCGGGCCTCAGCCACAGACGTCGCCGGCATCGTCGACCCCGCAGGCCGCGACTCCGCAGGCAACGACCCCGCAGGCTTCGGGCCAGCAGTCGATGCACTCCCACCCATCGCCCCGGTCGTCCGACTCCGAGCGGTCCGCCGACTCCGGCAAGAAGGGCGGGCTGCGCGGACTGTTCGGTCGCAAACGAAAGGCCGAGGACGACTCCGCGGGCGGGGACACGACCCGGGAGCAGTCCGGGCCACCTGCCTTCCGGCCGACCCCGGCGGGTCGTTCGGACACCCCACCCGGCGTCGCCGCGGGTGCCGCTGCAGGTGTCGCGGGGACCGTCGCTGCCGGGTCGGCCGCGTCGACGGATCGATCCGCTCCCACCGTGCCGGTGGAGAAGGTCGACTCGAGTCGTGCCTCGTCGACTCCCGACGGCCCCACTCCGGTCGCCCCGGCTCCGGCCGCGTCGGCGTCCACCGCACCCACCGCGCCCGGTTCCACCGCACCCACGGGGTCCGGCCACACCGCGGCGTCGACCTCGGAGGCGTCGACGGCTGCTCCTCCGAAGAAGTCCGGTCCGGCGGGGGACACGTCGGCGTGGGGCATTCCGTCGGGCAGCGGTTCGACACCCCACAAGGCCCCCGACGTCCCGGCCGACACCCCGGCCGACGCCGCGGCCGGCGGAGCAGCGGCCAGGGGCGCGGCCGCGACAGGCGCCGCTGCCACCGGCGCGGCAGCGGCAGGGGCGGCCGCGAGCGGCGCGGCGACGTCTCGGCCGGACGTCTCGACCGACCCCGGCCCGGGCAGCGTTGCCCCCGCCGACGCCGACGCCGACGCCCCCGCCGAAGCCCCTGCCGACGCCGACCAGGCCGTGCGCTCCTCCACCACGGAGTGGCTGGTCCTCGTGGCGCAGGTACTGGCCTCGGGCGTCGCCGGCGCGGCCCTGTTCATCGGCTTCCATCTGTTGTGGCGGGACCTTCCGTGGGTGGCCATGGCCCTCGCACTCGTCGTGATCGTCGGCCTGGTGGCCATGGTCCGCGTGCTCCGCAGGTCCAACGACACGGTCAGCATCGCGCTGGCGGTGATAGTCGGCCTGGGAGTGACCTGCGGGCCACAGTTGCTCAGACTGATCACCTGACCGGCCCACGGCTCCAGGCCGATCCCGCCCCGACTCCGCCCGCGCCTCACGGTGCGGGCGGAGTCGTCGTTCCGGGCCGTCGCGGACGTGTGGCACTGTTGGGGACATGACGAGAATCGCAGTGGTCGGTGGCGGACGCATCGGCGAGGCACTCATCGCAGGTCTCCGCAAGTCGGGGACGGAGCAGTCGGACATCGTGGTGATCGAGGCCGTCGAGCCCCGCGCCTCGGAGCTGGCCAGGAAGTACTGCATCCTCTCGACCAGCCTGGACATCGGCTGCGAGGGCGCGGACGTGATCGTGGTGGCCGTCAAACCGGGTGACGTCCCCGCGGTGGTCGACCGGATCGGCGACGCCATCTCCGACAGCGTTCACGAGTCGATCGTGGTGTCCCTGGCGGCAGGTGTACCCACCTCGGTGCTGGAGAACAAGCTCAGTGCGGGATCCCCGGTCGTGCGGGTGATGCCCAACACCGCGATGCTCGTGGGGCAGGGCGTCTCGGCCGTGTGCAAGGGCCGCTACGCGCGTGACGAGCACCTGGAGAAGGTGGTCACGGTCATGGAGAGCGTCGGCGCCGTCGTCGTCGTCGACGAGTCGAAGATGGACGCCGTGACGGCCGTGTCCGGCTCGGGCCCCGCCTACTTCTTCCTCCTCGCCGAGGCGATGGTGGACGCGGCGGTGGAACAGGGCCTGCCCCGCGACGTCGCGCTGCGGCTCGCGACCGGCACCGCCCTCGGCGCCGGCGCGATGCTCACCGCCGGGGGGGACGGCCCCGCCGACCTGCGTGCGGCGGTCTGCTCCCCGGGCGGCACCACGGCGGCGGCGATCCGACGGCTCGAGTCCGGCGGCTTCAGGTCGGCCGTGGCGGACGCGGTGGAGGCGTCGGCGACCAGGTCGAGAGACCTGGCCCTGGCCGCGCAGAAGGCGGACGACGACGAGCGGGACGACTGAACCGCCGACGCATCAGCCACTCCCGTCCCGCCAGGTGAGATGTCAGCCACCTCGGCGGGACGCCGTATTTAACACAAGCCCTGCTCAGAGCGGGTGAGGACGCGGTCGGACGGCGTGTCGTCAAAGATATTTGCCCACTCCCGTCGCATTGATCACACCCTTCACGCTAGGCTCATGCCCAGCACGTGCGTGTCAGTACCGCAGGAGGGGAAGCCTGCGGCACGACGCGTGCCACGAAGGGTTGAGAGATGGCGACTACCGACAAGACCGAAGGCGGCGCACAGGCGGCGGGGGGTTCCCAGTTCCTCACCGTTGCCGAGGTCGCAGCGCTGATGCGCGTGTCCAAGATGACGGTCTACCGGCTCGTCCACTCAGGCGAGCTGCCCGCGGTGCGGGTGGGGCGGTCGTTCCGCGTGCATTCCAAGGCGGTCCACGAGTACCTGGACACGTCGTACTTCTCCGCCGGGTGAGCCGCCCGGACCCCGCTGGTGCACCGGTCCTCGGGTCCGTTTTCGTCGCGGCCCCGCCTGCGGGTAGTCTGGACGGGTTCCGTACCGGCTTCCGAGCCCGCTTAGACGCCGGAACGCAGTAAGCCCGCTGTAAGGCCCCAGACCAGTAGTCGACAGGTAGGTGACCCCCGATATGGGTTCTGTGATCAAGAAGCGCCGCAAGCGTATGTCCAAGAAGAAGCACCGCAAGATGCTCCGCCGGACGCGCGTGCAGCGTCGCAAGCTCGGTAAGTGAGTCCGGCGGCGCCGAGATAGCGCCCGGACTCACGCCTGCAGCAGATGCCCGTCACCCGAGATGGTGGCGGGCATCGGTGTGTTCGGGACCAGGCGCGGCGAGGCGCCCGGAGGTCGGTGAACGGGGGCGCGGACCGGGCAACGGAACGTGGGGGTCCCCCGCTACAGTGGTCTGGGTGAACCCCGAAGCGCCAACCCGCCGGCCCGCCCGGGCGGTCGCTGTCGTGGGCGGAAGCAGGTACCTCGGTGCCCACCTCGTGGGGATGCTGCTCCGGACCGAGACCGTCGAGCGCGTCCTGGCGATCGACTCGGTCAAGCCGTCGCCGCAGCACCGCCGCCGGATGCGGGACGCCGAGTTCGTCCGGCTCGACCCCCAGTCGCCGCGTCTGCAGAGCATCCTGCGGGACGCCGGCATCGACACCGTGGTGCACGCCGGCCTGCACCACACCGATTTCGCCCCGGGCGGCCGCGCCGCCGTCAAGGAGTCCAACATCATGGGCTCGATGCACGTGATCGCGGCCTGCGGCCGGGCCGCCAGTGTCAAGCGGTTCGTGCTGATCTCCTCGACCACCGTCTACGGCTCCTCGGGCGTGGACCCGGCGATGTTCACCGAGGACATGGCGGCCCGCCGCCAACCCAGCGGCGGCATCCCTCTGGATCACCTGGCGGTCGAGGGGTACGTGCGGGGGATGTCCCGCAAACGGCCCGACATCGACGTGACCATCCTGCGGATTCCGGCGATCCTCGGCCTGCCCGAGCCCACGGTGTTCGGGGAACTGCTCGCGCCCTCGATCGCCCCCGTCCTGGCGGGGTACGACCCCCGCATCCAGCTGCTGCACCCGCAGGACGCACTCGACGCGCTCCTGCACGCCACCCAGGGCGCCGCGCCGGGGACGTTCAACATCGCCGGAGACGGGGTGCTCACACTGAGCCAGGCGATCCGGCGGGCCGGGCACGTCCCGCTGCCGGTGCCGCCGCAGACGTTCAAGCTCGCCGTGCGACTGCTGTCCAGCCAGGGACTGCGCGACATCGGCTCCTCGCAGCTGCGCTACCTGCGCTTCGGGCGCGCCGTCGACACCACACGCATGCGCCAGGAGTTCGGCTTCACACCCCGGTACACCACCGAGGAGGCGCTGCACTCCTACCTCGTGGACTCCGGGACGGAGCCCCTGATCACCCGCGCCTCGCTCGAGCGTCAGACCGCCAAGGTCGCCGCCCTGCTCCCGGCTCCGGTGGCCGACCGGCTCCGCTCGGGGGTCGACACCACCCTGTGCGAGCTCGAGGCACTCGGGGCTCTGCCCGACCCGCACGAGCCCGACCCGCACGAGGGCGACCCGCACCAGGGCGATGCTCCCAAGGCCGACGCGATCCAGGAGGAGGCGCTGTGAGGGGCCCTGAATTCGACCTGAGCCAGCCGCTCGGCGGGCCCCGTTGGGGGGAGGGTCGCCGCGACTCACGCAGCTCCCGCATCGTGGGCGAGGGATTCCTCGGTGCGACCACCCCCGGCGATGCCGCGGCCACCGAGATCGGCCGGATCGTCGACAGGTTCCTCACCGCGGTCCGGGACTCCCTCGGCCAGGTGGTCGAGGCACTACCCGTCGACGCCGAGGTCATGGGACCCGTCCGTGAGGCCGCGCGGGGTGTCGACGCGATGCTGGCGACCGGCGACGTCAGCGCACTGTCGGGGTTGGTCGAGACGATCAACGGCGTCGGCGAGCTGATCGCCACGCGGCTCACGGGCGGTTACGAGGTCGACGAGTTCGGTTTCGACGAGCACTTCCACGAGCACGTGTGGCTGCCGCTGTGGCGTCCGCTGTTCGAACACTGGTTCCGGGTCGAGGTGATCGGCGCCGAGAACGTGCCCGCGGAGGGCGCCGGGCTGATCGTCTCCAACCACGCCGGGGTCCTCCCGCTCGACGCCATGATGACCACCGTCGCCGTCCACGACCACTCGGGACGCGCCCTGCGGCTCCTGGCCGCCGACCTGGCGATGACGCTTCCGGTGTCCGCGCCACTTGCGCGGCGGGCCGGGGCGACCCTGGCCTGCGCCGCCGACGCCGAGCGCCTGCTCGAGAGCGGGCACGTGGTCGCCGTGTGGCCCGAGGGTTACAAGGGACTGGGCAAGCCGTTCTCGGACCGGTACCGGCTGCAACGCTTCGGCCGCGGGGGGTTCGTCTCCACCGCACTGGACGCCGGCGCGCCGATCATCCCGTGCTCGGTCGTCGGATCGGAGGAGATCTACCCCAAGATCGGCGAGTTCTCCCCGTTGGCGCGTCTGCTGGGCGTCCCGTACCTGCCCATCACCCCGACGTTCCCCATGCTCGGTCCTCTCGGTGGGATCCCGTTGCCCACCAAGTGGACCATCGAGTTCGGCGAACCCATCGAGACCTCCCACCTCGGTCCGGACGCCGGCGACGACCCGATGATCGTCTTCGAGATCACCGACCAGGTCCGCGAGACCATCCAGAACACCCTGTTCCGGAACCTCGCGCGTCGCGGGAGCGTCTTCTTCGGCTAAGCCGCGCGGCCGCGCTCGCCGACGGCGGGCCCGGCGCGGCGTCGAGTCGGGACGTGGAGGGGGCCTGACGCGTCGGGACTCGGTCGGGTCAGAAGATCCGTCGGATCTGGTCGATGGTCCGCACGCCGTACGACGACTTGACGGCCGCCCTCGCGCCTGCGAGCCCGCCCACCGCGAGGACGCCGGGGACCGCCTTCTTGGCGGCTTTGCGTACGGTGCGGAAGTCCTTGATGTCCCAGCCGTTCTCCGAGGCGTACTTGCGCAGCCGCCCATCCGGGTTGATGGCCACCGGGTGGCCGACCATCGTGAGCATGGGCATGTCGTTGAAGCTGTCCGAGTACGCGTAGCACTTGGACAGGTCGAAGCCCTCGGCCTCGGCGAGGGTGGAGATGGCGTGCGCCTTGCCGGGCCCGTGCAGGATGTCGCCCACCAGCCGGCCCGTGTATACGCCGTCCTTCTCCTCGGCCACCGTGCCCAGCGCGCCCGAGAGCCCGAGCCGCGACGCGATCACCCGCGCCAGCATGACCGGCGTCGCGGTGACCAACCAGACCTGCTGACCGGCGTCGAGGTGCATCTGGACCAACGAGCGTGTGCCCGGCCAGACGCGGTCGAGCATCGAGGTGTCCACGACCTCCTCGCTCAGCGCGGTCAGCTCGGCGACGGTGTGACCCTTGACGAAGTTCAGGGCCTTCTCGCGGCCCGCCGCCACATCGTCGGCGTTCTCCTTGCCGGAGACCCGGAATTTGACCTGCGACCACGCCATCGACGCCACGTCCTGCGCGGTGAAGAACTTGTGCTTGGCCAACCCGCGGGCGAGCAGGATGATCGAGGCGCCCTGGATCAGGGTGTTGTCCACGTCGAAGAACGCCGCGGCCTGCGGGTCGGGGACGAACTGCGTCGCGGCATGGTCGTCGAGGTCCTCGGCGGTGGCGTCGGCGAGCGGAGGGCCCGGCTCGGCTTCGGGCTCGAGCTTGACGGCGTTCCTGGCCGAGGCCTCGCCGGCGACGCGCTGATCGCGGTGGTTGCGTCGGCGCCAGACCAGTCGGCCGATCGCGCTGGTGACGTCCGCCCGCCCGGGAAGCCGGAGACGAGTGCCCTCTGAGTCTGAGTCCGGGTCCGCGTCCGGGTCTGAAGCCGACGCCGGGTCCGGATTCGAGGCCGGGTCGGCGTCATCGGCGGCATCGGTGTGGTCGTTCACCGGGTGGACCTCCTAGTGGGGGTGGGACCCCATCCTAGAGGAGCCCGGAGGGGGTGGGGCACTATCAGGGCATGGTGCACACGGTGACCCTGCTTACTCGTGAGGGCTGCGGAAGCTGCGTCCGCGTCCACGGCCAGCTGCTGCCGCTCTGCGCCAGCGCGCACGCCCGGCTCGAGGTGGTGGACGTGGACCGTGCCGGCGATCCCGAGCTCGCGGCGGAGTTCGGCGACCGCCTCCCCGTGGTCCTCGTGGACGGCGCGGAGCACTCGTGTTGGGAGGTCGACGACGACGAGCTGAGCGCCGACCTCGCCGCCCCCGAACCGTTTGGTGGCTGGGACTGAGCCCGCCGACCGCGCCGACCGGACCCACCGCGCTCGCGCTACTCGTCGGCGCGCAGGGCCCGCAGGATCGTCGCGTGCCGGACCAGGAACGTGCGCTCGTCGAGCTTCTTGCGCCGCAGCCACCCGGTGACCTCGCTGTTGTGCTTGCTCGCGTTGCAGGAGGCGCACGCGGGGACCACGTTCTCCAGCGTGTAGCGGCCGCCTCGCGACACGGGCATGACGCAGTCGCGCTGCAGGGCCGGTCCCGGCGAACGGCAGTAGGCGCATCCGGCCCACGCGCGGAGGAGGTGCGCCCACTGCGACGGGGTGAGGTCGTTGTCGACGCGGGAGAGGCGTCGCTGCCGTCGCTTCGCGTACCGGGCGCGGGACGCCCGCCCGCCCCCACGCCCCGACGCGGACGCGGTGGTGGAGGACGTTGTCGCGGAGGACCTGCGGCGTGGTGGCACGGCGCAACCGTACGTCGCTCACGCGCGCCCGGTGGTGCGCTGTCCGCGCGCGCCGCGACCCGGGCCCGGGCGCCCGAGGGTCGGCGCTGCTCATGGCGGCCGCACGGCGTCCCCCGGGCATAGCATCCGCCCCGGCGACGGTTTTGTCCCGGGGTGCCAAGCGGGTTACGGTGGAGATCGTTGCGGGTCGATCGCAGGCTCAGGCCACGGCCGTCCCGGCAGGGGAATCCACTGGGATTCGCCCTGTACGCAGCCGTGCAGACCGACAGGAGACGACCGACTGTGGACCACTGTTCCGGCTGTGCGTTCAGTGTCGTCCGGCGGTTCCCGGTGTCCCGAGTTGACGCGACGGTGTCCATTCTGGCATGGGCGCCAACGGCCCTCGCGTCCGGGGGTCGGTCGTGAGCATCCTCCTGGTGGGACTGTCCCACCACAGCGCCCCGGTCGCCCTGTTGGAGTCGGTGGCTGTCGCGGAAGCCGACCGCGACGCCCTCACCGAGAGCCTGATCGGTGGCCGCCACGTCGACGAGGCGATGATCGTCACCACCTGTAACCGCGTCGAGGTCTACGCGGCGGTGGAGGCGTTCCACCCGGCGCTCGACGACGTGGTGGGCCTCCTCTCGCGGCACTCCGGCCTCTCGGCCGAGGAACTCAGCCGCCACCTCTACGTCCGCTACTCCGAGTCGGCGGCCGAGCATCTGTTCTCGGTGGCGTCGGGCCTGGACTCGATGGTGGTGGGCGAGCAGCAGATCATCGGGCAGATCCGCACCGCCTACCAGTCCGCGTCTGATATCGGCGCGGCCGGCACGACCTTGCACCGTCTCGCCCAGCAGGCCCTCCACGTGGGCAAGCGAGTCCACACGGAGACGGGAATCGACTCGGCCGGGTCCTCGGTGGTGTCGGTGGCGCTCGACCGCGCCGCGGAGCTCCTCGCCGAGGGGGCCAGCGCCGGGACCACTACCGCGGCGGCGGTGCCGTCGCGTCGTCTCGACGGTCGCCGGGCGGTGGTGCTCGGAGCGGGCGCGATGGGCGGACTCGCGGTCGCGCACCTGGGTCGTGCCGGGATCTCTCATATCGACGTGACCAACCGCACCCCGGACCGCGCCGATCGGCTCTCCGAGATCGCCCGGGATTCCGGTACCCCGGCCTCGGCGTTCCCCATGGAGGACCTCGCCGACGGGATCGCCGCCGCGGACATCCTCTTCACCTGTACCGGAGCGGTCGGCGCCGTCGTGACGCTGGGAGACGTGCACACCGCGCTCGCCCGTCGCGGCCCGGGCCGTCCGCTGGTGATCTGCGACCTGGGGATGCCGCGCGACGTCGACCCCTCCGTCTCGGGCCTGCCGGGAGTGACCGTGTTGGGGATCGAGGAACTGAACGCGGACCCGGCCACCTCGGCCGCGGCCGCCGACGCCGACGCCGCCCGCACCATCGTCGACACCGAACTCGCGGCGTACACCCAGGCCGAGCGCATGGCCGGGGTCGGGCCGCTGATCGGCCAGCTCCGCGGTCGCGGCGGCCAGGTGGTGGCGGCCGAGATGCGCAGGCTGGAGTCGCGACTGCCGGACCTCGACGACAGGGTCCGGGACGAGGTGGCCAACACCGTCCGACGGGTCGTGGACAAGCTGCTGCACCCGCCGACGGTGCGGTTCAAGGAGCTCGCGGCCCAGCCCGACGGCGAGAACCTGGCGGCGGTCGTGCGGACGCTGTTCGACCTCGACAGCGTGGGCCGTCTGGACGAGACCAGTGTGGACGAGGAGGCGTCATGAGCAGGACCCTGAAGGTGGGGACGCGGGGCAGCGCCCTCGCGACCACGCAGGCCGGTCACGTGCGGGACGCCCTCATCGCCGCCGGTCACCCGGCAGAACTGGTGATCGTGCGGACCCGGGGCGACGTGGTGATGGCGCCGGTCGAGCGGATCGGTGTGGGCGTCTTCACCATGGAGTTGCGCTCCGCGCTCGAGCGCGGCGACTGCGACGTCGCCGTCCACTCGTACAAGGACCTCCCGACGGCGCCCGACGACCGGTTCGCGCCGATCGTGGTGCCACCGCGTGTCGACCCATCGGACGTGCTCATCGCACGTGACGGGCTGACCCTGGCCACGCTGCCCCAGGGCGCGCGAGTCGGGACCTCCGCGCCCCGTCGGCGGTCGCAGCTCGCCGCGCTCCGGCCGGATCTCGACCTGCACCCGCTGCGCGGCAACATCGACACCCGGATGTCGTACGTGACCAGCGGCGACCTGGACGCGGTCGTCCTGGCCGCCGCCGGGCTCGACCGGGTCGGCGTGGGCGAACGTGCCACCCAGCGGTTCGGCATCGACGAGATGCTCCCCGCCCCGGCGCAGGGCGCGCTGGCCGTCGAATGCCGCGCCGACGACTCCGGCGCCGCCGAGGCGATCGCGCTCCTGGACCACCTGCCCTCGCGGATCCGGGTGACCGCCGAGCGACGACTCCTCGCCGAACTCGAGGCCGGGTGCACCGCGCCGGTCGGGGCGCGCGCCGAGCTCGACGGGGGTGTACTCACCCTGCACGCCGTCGCCGCGTCGCACGACGGGTCGACCGTGCTCCACGCCGAGGGGACCACCGCCACCTCCGACCATCCCGACGGCCCCGTCGCGGCGGCCGACGACCTGGGCCGCCGACTCGCGGCGGACCTTCTCGCCCGGGGCGCACGCGACCTCATGACCGACACGTCCCCCGAGGAACGGGCCCCGCTCGTGCCGAAGGAGTCGACGACGGCGCCACCGACCGTCCCCGAGACCTGATCCATGTCCCCTGAAGCTCCCCGTCGCGCGCAGCCAGCGCGCGACACCCACCCCACGGAGAGACGAACAATGACTCGAGCACGCACCACCCGCCCCGGAACCGTCCGCTTCGTCGGCGGCGGCCCAGGCAACGCGGGGATGCTCACCTGCAGGGCCCGGGAGGTCCTCGCGGGGAACGCACTGGTCTTCGCCGACGCCGACGTCTCCACCGAGGTGCTCGCGCTCGTCGCACGCGACGTCCCGGTCCCGGAGGAACTGCTCGACGCGCGCCGCGCCGAGATGGACGCCGCCGTCGCCGCGGAGGACAAGGCGGAGATCAAGCGCCTCAAGTCCCTGCCCGCTCCCACCGCCGCGGACGTGCGTCCCGTCCTGGGCGAGCCGGCCACCGTGGCCAAGCAGCTCGTCGCCGAGGCCAAGAAGGGGCGCGACGTGGTGCGGCTGGTCACCGGTGACCCCATGACCACCGACGCCACCGTCACCGAGATCGCGTCGGTCGGACGCACCGTCGTGCCGTTCGAGGTCGTGCCGGGTGTCGCCGAGGCCACCGCGGTCCCCGCGTTCGCGGGCATCGCCCTGGGGTCCGGCTACGTGTTCGCGGACGGCCGCGGCAAGGTCGACTGGGCCTCCCTGGTCAGCTCGCCCGGCCCGATCGTCCTGCGCACCACGGGTCGGCACCTCGCCGAGGCCGCGTCCGGGCTGGCCGAGCAGGGCCTGGGGGCCGGGACCCCCGTCACCGTGACCTGCGCCGGTTCGCTCTGTGCCCAGAAGTCCGCCGACGGCACCCTGGCCACCATGGCCGAGGTCGGTCGCGAGATGGACGGCGACCTCGTGGTGACCATCGGCAAGTCCGCCGGCGAACGCCATCGTCACCAGTGGTGGGAGTCGCGGGCCATGTTCGGCTGGAACGTGCTCGTGCCCCGCACCAAGGCGCAGTCCGCCGAGATGAGCCAGCGGATCGCCGAGCACGGCGCCGTGCCGGTGGAGGTCCCGACCATCGCGGTGGAGCCGCCCCGCAGCCCCGCCCAGATGGAGCGGGCCGTCAAGGGCCTCGTCGACGGCCGCTACCAGTGGGTCGTCTTCACCTCCTCCAACGCGGTCCGCGCGGTGTGGGAGAAGTTCTGCGAGTTCGGGCTCGACGCGCGCGCGTTCTCCGGGGTCAAGATCGCCTGCGTCGGCGAGGGCACCGCGGAGCGCGTCCGCGAGTTGGGCATCCAGCCCGAGCTGCTGCCCTCCGGCGAGCAGTCCAGCCTGGGTCTGCTCGAGGTCTTCCCGCCGTACGACGACGTCCTGGACCCCGTCAACCGGGTCCTGTTGCCGCGCGCCGACATCGCGACCGAGACCCTCGCCGAGGGTCTGACCGGCCGCGGCTGGGAGATCGAGGACGTCACCGCGTACCGCACGGTCCGCGCCGCACCGCCGGCGGCGGAGATCCGCGAGATGATCAAGAGCGGCGGGTTCGACGCCGTCTGCTTCACCAGCTCCTCCACGGTCCGCAACCTCGTGGGGATCGCGGGCAAGCCGCACGCCCGGACGCTGATCGCGTGCATCGGGCCGCGCACCGCCGAGACCGCCGCCGAGTTCGGGTTGCGCGTGGACGTGCAGCCGGACAACGCGTCGGTGCTGGACCTGGTGGACGCGCTCGCCGCGCACGCCGACCAGCTGCGTGACGCCGGCGAGCTGCCTCCCCCGCGTCGTCGCGCGCGCCGGCGCTGACACCGACCGGCGCCGCGCCGCGTGGCAGGCGACTTTCGTACAGTGGAGCCCGTGACCACACCGCGTGAGACCGATCCCGCATCCGTCCCGGCACCGCTGGTGCGCCCGCGACGGCTGCGCTCGACGCCCGCGATGCGCAGGCTCGTCGCCGAGACCACGCTCGCCCCCCGGCAGCTGGTCCTTCCGGCGTTCGTCGCCGACGGGATCACGGAGCCGAAGCCCATCTCCTCCCTGCCCGGGGTGGTCCAGCACACGGTCGACTCCTTGCGGGCCGAGGCCGTCGCCGCGGCCGAGGCGGGACTCGGCGGGATCATGCTCTTCGGGGTTCCGCACGACGCGGACAAGGACGCCACCGGCAGCTGCGGCTCCGCGTCCGACGGAATCCTCAACCGGGCGCTCGAGGCCGTCCGCGAGGAGGTGGGTGACGACCTCGTGGTGATGGCCGACACCTGCCTGGACGAGTTCACCGACCACGGGCACTGCGGCGTCCTGGGCACCGACCCGCGGGGCGAGCAGGTCGTCGACAACGACGCCACCCTGGCCGCGTACACCGAACTCGCCGTGGCGCAGGCCGTCGCGGGAGCCCATGTGGTGGGGCCGAGCGGGATGATGGACGGTCAGATCGTCGCCATCCGCGAGGCGCTGGATCGCGCGGGATTCCACGACGTGGCCGTGTTGGCGTACAGCGCCAAGTACGCGAGCGCGTTCTACGGACCGTTCCGTGAGGCCGTCGGATCCTCGTTGCGCGGTGACCGGCGTACCTATCAGCAGGACCCCGCCAACCTGCGCGAGTCCCTTCGGGAGGTCCGCCTGGACCTGGACGAGGGCGCCGACATGGTCTTGGTCAAGCCGGCGATGAGCTACCTCGACGTACTGCGCCAGACCGCCGAGCTCTCGGACGTCCCCGTCGCCGCCTACCAGGTCTCCGGGGAGTACGCGATGATCTCCGCCGCCGCCGAGCGGGGGTGGATCGACCACGACCCGGCGGTGATGGAATCGTTGACCTCCATCCGCCGCGCCGGAGCGGACATCGTCCTGACCTACTGGGCACTGCACGCCGCACGCCTCCTCGCCGACGGGTGGGGCCAGCGGTGACGGGCAGCGGACCGTGGCGTCCACCCGAACGCACCGACGGGCCCTCCGATCGGGGCGACTGCCAGTCCGAGCGGGCCGACGGTCGACCGGAGAGCCCCGCCGGGCCGGTGCCCGACGACGTCCACTCCGCGTGGGGGCTGTGGCTCGCCGCCACCGCGTTCGCGCTGGTGGGGATGCTGCTCAACGCCGCCACCACGCGCTTCGGCGACCTGCCCCCGGCCACGCGTGACGCCTTCCGCGACGCGGTCGAGACCGCCGGGTCCGCGGACATCTCCATCGAGGCGTTGTTCGGGGTCGCACGGGGCCTGGGCGCCGTACTGGCGATGGTCGCGGCCGCGGTGACCGTGTGGCTGGCCTTCCGTCTGCGGGCGGGGAAGGGCTGGGCCCGGACGATGCTGGACATCGTCGCGGTGTTCCTCGTGGTGGACGCGGTCTCGGTGGTGATCAGCGTGTTCGGCGGGGTCGCGGTCGCGGGGGAGCGGGGGGAGATCGTCACCTTCCTGGTGATCTCGCTGCAGATCCTCGCCGGGTTGTGCGCCGCGACCGCCGTGTGGCGCCAGCACACCGCCGAGGCGATGAAGTTCACGACCGGCGGCGGTACGCGTGCCGGCGAGTGAACCGGATCGGCCGGGGCCGGAGCCCGAGGGGCCCATCCTGTACGCCGAGGACGGGTGGAGCTGGACCTGGATCCTCGCCGCGCCACTGTTCTGCGCGGGCGCCGCTGGGTTTGAACTGCTCACCGGCGCGCCCGTCCACTGGCTCATGCTCACGGTCTGTGCGATCGCCTCGGCGATGTGCCACGGGGTGATGATCGCCGCCACGCGCGTCCACGGCCGCGTCCGACTCACCCCGACCGTGTACATCCAGGGCACAGAGGAACTCGAACTGGCCCGGGTGGAGGAAGTGCTCCCGTTGCCCGGTGACGGTCGCCCCGAGGCCTCATGGGAGACCGCCCGCACGCTCGGGGAGCTGCGGGAGGTCCCGCGCCGCCGTCGCTCCGTGGGCCTTCGCCTGGACACCGGTGCCGAGGTGCGGGCGTGGACCCGTGATCCGGTCGCCCTGCACGCCGCCCTCCGGGACGCGGTGCGCTCCGTCGGCACCGGCTCCGGGGGCACCGGTCCGGGCACCGTCGCGGATCCGACGTGACCGCCCGTCGCCACGCCGCGATCGCCGTCCTCGCGGCGACTCTGGCGGTGGTGTTGTGGTGGCTGTCGCGCGACCTCGTGGCCGTCCGGCCGCCCGTGGTCGACCCCCCGGTCGAGGGAGTGATCATGCGGACCTACACCGAGCCCTGGCTGCTGCTGACGGCGACGCTGTCGGCCGGGGTCTCGATGGTGTCGACGACACTCGCGGTCCTCGGCCGCGGACACCGGAACAGACGGTGATATATCTACTTCTGCCAGCGGTTTCGTCCCGCCGGCCGCGCCGGCTGTAACGATCGGATGACGGTTCCCTGAGTCGGTGTGGGTTGGCGCTTCGCGGGGCCGCCCGCAGGCTACATTTGGACCGGTTCGGACGCTTGTGACGCTCGTGAACTTGAGCGGTCGCGGCGTCCGATTCGCATGGCAGTCATCTACACAACATGGAATCGGGGATCGGTGCAGCCGTCTAGCACTTTCGTTGGCACCACCGCGGTCGTCGGGGCGATCGCACTTCTTGGTACCGGAGTGGCCGCCGCCACCCCGGTCAAGTGGCAGGACTGTACCGAGATGCTCGGGATCGAGGCCGAGTACATGCCGGCCGGTCTCGAGTGCGGGACGGTCGAGGTCCCCGTCGACTACAGCCAGCCAGGTGGCGCTAAGACCGAGGTCGCGCTGACCCGCATCAAGGCCTCGTCCGGCCAGGCCAGGTCGGCCGTCTTCGGCAACCCCGGCGGGCCCGGCAACTATGCGCTCAACTTCTGGAGCCCGCCCCTGGACGGCACCGCACCCGCCGGCCTGTACGAGAACCACGATCTCGTGGCCGTCCAGCCGCGGGGCCTCTACGGTTCCAACCCGATGACCTGTGACGTCGCCTTTGTCGGCCCCACCTCCGCCAACGCGCTGCACGACGCCTGCTTCGGCACCGACCCGGCCTACATGGCCTCGTTCACCACCGAGAACGCGGCCCGCGACATGAACGCCGTCCGCGAGTCGCTCGGTCTCGCCGAGATCGACTACGTGGGCGTGTCCTACGGCACCGCGATCGGCACCGACTTCGCGACGCTGTTCCCCGAGAACACCGGTCGCATGGTTCTGGATTCCAACACGCACCCCGACTGGCGGTGGTCCCAGCAGGCCGAGCAGGGCGCGCTCGCGCAGGAGCGGCGCCTGAACGACATCTTCGCCTGGATCGCCGAGCGCGACGACTACTACGGTCTCGGCGACACCCCCCGCAAGGTCTTCCACTCCTGGAAGTGGGTCACCGACCAGGAGGTGGGCGGGCCCCCCAACCTCACCCCGCCGCCGGCCGAGACCCGCGACCTGCCCGTCGAGCTGCGGGGCACCGCGCTCGAGCGGCCCGCGCTGGACACCATCAACGGGACCGCGCCCGCCCTGGCCCGCGCCGAGGGTCTCGGGCGCGCCCTCGCGCTGCAGGGCCTGACCAACAACGCCACCACCGGGTTGTACGACGCCACGGTGGGGGCGACCTACTCTGAGCAGGCGTGGCCGATGCTCGCGCACATGCTCAAGTACTACAACGACGGCGGCAACATCGCCCGCGTCGACCCGGCGACGGCCGCCCGGATCGTCGCCGCGCAGGAGAGCCGCTCGCCGGTCTTCCGCACCGACATCGAGATGAACGCGATCATCACGTGCAACGAGACCGCCTCGCCGTCCAGCGAGCTGGGAGTCATGGCGGCCAAGGCCGACAGATACACGGGTGGCAACAGGCTCACCACCCGCGCCGCCGCCGAGGCCGCCGGAGACGACTGCGTCGGCTGGGCTCCGGTCGCGCGCACCATCCAGCCGAACGGTGACGCGCTCGAGCAGAAGCCGCTCGTCCTGCACTCGGAGAAGGACGCCGTCACCCCGATCGCCGGCGCGCACCGGGTCGTCGAGACCCTCGGTGGGACGCTGGTCGTCGTCGGCGGCGGTGATCACGGCACCTTCCGCACCGGTAACGCGGCCGTCGACGCCGTGGTGATGGAGTTCCTCGAGACCGGCGTCGCCACCCCGGGTCGCGTCGAGGGAAAGCCCTCCCCGGAGCCGCTGCCCCGGTGGGGCCAGGCCGAGCGTGCGGCCGCCGCCCAGCAGGGAATGTCCGCTCCCGTCGACGGCGCGGACGACTGGTACGGCACCCACCGCGACGCCGGTGCGGCCGCCGCATCCGCCCCCGCGGCGGGGTCGGTGGGCGCCCCGGCAGCACCCGTCGCGGCGCCCGCGGCGCCGGGCCCGCTGCCCACCCCGCAGGATCTGCACCAGCAGGCCGAGAAGGCGCTCCAGGACGTGGCCGGACAGGTCGAGACCGCCGTCAAGGCGGTGTTCGCGCCGCACGCCCAGCCCGCCGCGCCGCAGGGCTGACACCGCGAGGGGGTGCTCGGGAGCGGTCTTTGAGACACTGGACGGGTGACGTCTGCGAGCGATGCCTTCCCGACCCCGTCCGGCCAGTCCGGCACCACCCGATCGGCCGAGCTCTTCGCCGAGGCCCGCGAGCTGATCCCCGGCGGGGTCAACTCCCCGGTCCGTGCCTTCAACTCCGTCGGCGGAACCCCGCGCTTCATCCGTGAAGCGCGGGGTTCGCGCATGACGGACGTCGACGGCAACACCTACATCGACCTGGTGAGCTCGTGGGGGCCGATGATCCACGGCCACGCCCACCCCGCGATCGTCGACGCCGTGCAGTCGACCGCCGCCCGCGGTCTGAGCTTCGGCACACCGACCGAGGGCGAGATCGAGCTGGCCCGCGAGATCGTGGGTCGGACCTCGGTCGAGGAGGTGCGCCTGGTCAACTCCGGCACCGAGGCCACCATGAGCGCGGTGCGCCTGGCGCGCGGGTTCACCGGCCGGTCCAAGGTGGTCAAGTTCTCCGGCTGCTATCACGGTCACGTGGACGCGCTGCTGGCCGACGCGGGATCGGGTCTCGCGACGTTCGCACTGCCGGACTCGCCCGGCGTCACAGGAGCGACCGCCCACGACACGATCGTGCTGCCGTACAACGACATCGAGGCGGTCCGCGTGGTGTTCGCCACCCACGGCAGCGAGATCGCCTGCGTGATCACCGAGGCCGCCGCCGGCAACATGGGCACCGTCCCGCCGCTGCCCGGTTTCAACGAGGAGTTGCGCTCCCTGTGCTCCGACAACGGCGCGCTGCTGGTGATGGACGAGGTCATGACCGGTTTCCGGGCCGGGGAGCGTGGCTGGTGGGGCATCGACGGCGTGGCCGGTGACCTGACCACTTTCGGCAAGGTCATGTCCGGCGGACTGCCCGCCGCCGCGTTCGGGGGCCGCGCCGACGTGATGTCCGCGCTCGCCCCCGCCGGGCCGGTGTACCAGGCGGGCACGCTGTCGGGGAACCCGGTCGCGGTTGCGGCGGGCCTGGCCTCCCTGCGTCTGGCCGACCACGCCTGCTACTACACGCTGCAGACCAATGCCGATCGCCTCGGGGCACTGCTGGGCAACGCCCTGCACGCCGCCGGCGTCGCGCACACCATCCAGCGCGCCGGGACGATGCTCAGCGTCTTCTTCACCGACCAGCCGGTCACGGACTACGCCGGGGCCAAGGCCGCCGAGACCTTCCGGTACGCGCCGTTCTTCAACACCCTGCTGGACCGGGGCATCTACGCCCCGCCCAGCGCCTTCGAGACCTGGTTCGTCTCGACCGCGCTCACCGACGACGACTTCCAGCACATCTCCGAGTCCCTGCCCGTGGCCGCCGAGGCCGCGGCCGCAGCGTCCGACCCGGAGGCCACCCGATGAGCCGGTCCGTGCGCGGCCGAGGACTCCGCGGGCGCCTCGACGTCCCGTCGACTGGCCCCACCTCATTGCCGATCCCCCTCCGTGGAGAGCACCCGGCGCCCGCCGAGGCGCCGCCCTCGCTGGGCGGGTCCGCGGCCACTGCGCGCCCCGCGGAGGCCTCCGCCCCGCAGCAGCAGGAGGGGGCCGAGGCGTACGGGGCCGCGCCGGGAACGATCTCCGCTCCGGGCGAGCCGGTCTCGTCGTCGTCGTCGGCACCTCGTGACTCGTCGGCCCGCGGGACCGAGACGCAGACCATCGTCCACCTGGTCCGCCACGGAGAGGTGCACAACCCTGACGGAGTGCTGTACGGCCGACTGCCGGGCTTTCGGCTCTCCGAGTTGGGGCGCAGTCAGGCCGAGACCGTGGCCCGCACGCTCGGGCAGGGGCACGACATCGTGTCGATCGTGGCCTCGCCGCTGCAGCGCGCCCAGGAGACCGCCGCCCCGTTGGCCGAGGCGTTGGGCCTGCCGGTGGGGATCGACGCCGACATCATCGAGGCAGACAACCGCTTCGAGGGCAACAAGGTCGGCGGCCGGGGCGGGGCGCTGCGTAACCCGCGGTACTGGCCGATCCTGGTCAACCCGCTGCGGCCCTCGTGGGGTGAGCCGTACCTGCAGATCGCGCACCGGATGATCGGGGCCGTGTACTCCACGCTCGACACCGCCCGCGGCCACGAGGCGGTATTGGTGAGCCACCAGCTGCCCGTGTACACCACGCGACGGTTCCTCGAGGGCCGCCGACTGTGGCACGACCCCCGTTCGCGGCAGTGTTCGCTGGCCTCGATCACCTCGCTGGTCTTCGAGGGCACGACGCTGCGCGACGTCGTCTACTCCGAACCGGCGGGTGCGTCCGACCCGTCGCAGACAGGAGCCTGAGCCATGCGTCACCCCAAGACCGCCCTCGGCGCCCTACTCCTCGCAGTCGCCCTCGCCACCGGCGGGTGCGCGACCGGCACCGATGCGGTGGTGACGGGTCCGGAGACGTTCGAGTTCGTCAGCCCGGACGGTCAGCTGGAGATCCACTACGACCCCCCGTCCGAGCGCAAACCCGTCGCCACTCTCACCGGCCCGGATCTGCTGGACCCCGATCGCACGCTCAACGTCCAGGAGGACTTCGAGGGGCAGGTCGTGATCCTCAACCTGTGGGGCCAGTGGTGTGGCCCGTGTCGCGCCGAGTCCGACGACCTGCAGCGGTTGCAGGAGGAGTTCGAGCCGCAGGGCGCGACCGTGTTCGGCATCAACCTGCGGGACCCCAACCGGCAGAAGCCCGTCGACTTCGTGGAGGACAACGGCATCACGTTCCCCTCGATCTGGGATCCGAGCAACGCCGCGGTGGCTGCCCTGCGCGGCTTCCCGACGTCCGTGGTGCCGGCGACGATCATCCTGGACAAGCAACACCGGGTCGCCGCCGTGTACCTGGCCGAGATCACCGATGACAAGCTGCGGGACACCGTGTCCGCGATCCTGGCCGAGGAGGTCGAGCCGGTGTGAACTCGGAGATGATCCTTCTCGCGCAGAGCGTGGGCGAGACCTTCCAGCAGACCGTGGCCAGCGGCCCGATCCTGCTGGCGCTGGGCGCGTGTGTCCTGGCAGGGCTCGTGTCGTTTGCCTCGCCGTGCGTGATCCCGCTGGTCCCCGGCTACGTGGCGTACCTGGCCAGTGTGGTGGGCGCTGACCGTCCCCCGGTGACCGTGGCCGCCGTGGAACGTCAGCGAGCCGCCACGGCGACGATGACCCTGGAGGAACGCCGCACCCGCCGTTCCTCGCGTACGCGGGTTGTGGTGGCATCGCTGCTGTTCGTGGGCGGGTTCACCGTGGTCTTCGTGGCGCTCAGCGCCATGGTGCTGGGCACCGTGCAGTACCTGGCGCCGCAGCAGGAGTTGCTGCAGCGCCTCGGCGGCGTGGTGACGATCCTGATGGGGCTCGTCTTCATCGGCCTCGTGCCCACCCTGCAGCGGGATACGCGCATGCAGCCCAAGTCGCTCTCGACGTGGATCGGCGCCCCGATGCTGGGCGCCGTCTTCGCGCTGGGTTGGACGCCGTGCCTCGGCCCGACGTTGGCCGCGGCGCTCTCCGTGGCTGCGGGAACGGGTGTCGACGCCGCCCGGGGTGTGTTGCTGATCGTCGCGTACTGCCTGGGTCTGGGGCTGCCGTTCGTGTTGGTCGCGTTCGGTTCCACCTGGGCGATGCGGACCGTCGGGTGGCTGCAGAAGCACACCCGCGCGATCCAGGTGTTCGGCGGCGTCATGCTGATCATCGTGGGCCTGCTGCTGCTCTCCGGCGCGTGGGCCCTGTTCATCGACTGGCTCCGCGACTTCGCCATCTCGGACACCACCCTGCCCATCTGAGCGGCGCCTGACGGCCCCCGCGGTCACGCGGCCTCCTCGACGATGCCGGCCGCGCGGAGGCGTGCGTGGATGGCGTGGTCGAGGTCGCGGAGGAGCCCGAAGGGCAGGATCGGCGCCTCGAGTGACGTCAGCGGTGGCGGTCCCGCCTTGGCCGGCGGCGGGTCGGCGGCCCGCGGTGTGCCGGCGGGCGGGATCCATCGGACTCCCTGCGGCGCGGTGCGGTCGGGGATCGTGCTCCAGCCGGTGTCGTGAATCATGGCGTGGCAGTCGCCGCTGGCCAGTGCGAGTTGATCGATGTTTGTCAGTCCTCCGGCTGACCAGGGTGATCCGCTGTGGTGCGCTTCGCAGTGTCTGGCGTCCTGGTCGCAATCCGGGTGGGTGCAGCCACCGTACGCCGCGAACAGGGCGAGCCGTTGGTATCGAGAGGCGGTTCTGCGGCTGCGATAGAGCCTGAGATCCATCTCCTGGTCGCACAGTGCGAGGAACCAGTGGTTGCCGCGCGCCATCGCCAGCGCCTGGGGCACGGGAACGCGGATCCCGCCGTCGGTCTGGCCACAGCCGGCCAGCGTGGTGAGCTGGTCCAGGTCGACACGCACCACGATCGCCGCCGGCGCTCCGGTCTTGCGGGCGTCGGCGGACAGGGCCAGGTGCAGGGCGTGGACCATCGCGTCGTGCATGCGCTGGCCGTCGGTCCGGGTGTCAGGCGCGTCCGCGTCAGGCCACAATCGGCCGGGCTGGCCCCAGCGGGCGTGCACCTCGCGCATCAGGGCTGCCAGCTGCGGATCCATGGTCATGCTGGCGCTGGCCATCAGGTCCAGTCCCTGGCCTCCGCATGAGACCGACCTGCGGCGGGCCCGTTCTTCGGCACCTCGTTCGGTGCGGCCCGGATCCAGGGTGTCGAGCAGCTGGTGCGCGTGCTCCTGCAATTGCCGGGTGGTGGACTTCTCGGCAGCCTCGAGCAGTTGCTGTTCCAGGCGATCGCGCACCTCGTCGTCACACTCATCCGACAGCGCGGCCAGCGCCTTACCGATGATCCTCAGCTGCCCGGCCGAGACCGTGCCGGCACCGCTGGCGCGCATGCGAGCGGAGTCGGCGATCCCGGCATCGTCGAGGCGTCCGCGGGCCTCCCCGGGCGCCAGACCCAGGCCGCCGGTGAGCATCTGGCGGTCGTTGACGAAGCCCATCTGGCGGGCGGTGCCCGATTCCCGGGCCGCGGCCATGACCCGGGCCTGGGTCGCGCGGATCCGGCGTTGGGCCTGTTCGAGCGCGACGAGCTCGGCGTGCAGCTGCGTCGAGGAGGTGTCGGTCCAGTCGCGTTGTAGGTGCAGATCGAGTGCGGCGAGGATCGCCCGCAACTCTCCACCCACGCTGTCGCCGTTCCCGTTATCGCTCATGTGTTCGATTAGATCACCCGGGTACGACACTGTCCGTCGACGCAGTTCACGCGGCGTATCGACCGATCCGGAGGCCGTTACCAGGGCCAGAACGCCTTGATCATCGGCGAGATGAACAACCAGGCCAGCGACAGGTAGAAGATCACGACTGCCGCGATGAGGGTCACCACGTCGGACGGTTGGATCACGGACTTGAGCTGCTGTCTGCGATAGGCCACCCGGCGGTCCAATTCCTCCCAGCGCTGCAGTTGAGGGTCGATGTCCGTGTCCGCCTCGGCCCCCTCGCCGACGTCTGCAGGTTCTATTTCGTTCTCGGTGTGGTCCATCCGGGGTCCTTTCTAGATCGCGTAGTGGTACTGCCGGAGCAGCAGGTCATGATGTTCGGTCACCGATTTGTAGGCCAGCTCGCCGAACTTCTTGCCCATGGGGGATCCTGCCGCTGCCCCTGCGCCGGCCCCGACGAGTGCGCCGTAGGGGCCGGCGTAGGAGCCGCCACTGGCTCCGAGCAGCGCCCCGCTCGCCATTCCGCCGCCCAAGGCGCCACCGGTCTCCGTAGCGATCTCGAAGGCACTTCCTTCGCCACGGGCGAACCGATTCACGCCGGCGTACACCGTCATCCCGGTGCCCAGGGGGCCCGCGACCTTCCCGACGAAGCGAAGTCCGGCGCTGGCCCGCCGGCCGTAGTCGTCGGGGGCGGGGTTGAGAACATGCCGACCGCGGGTGACGGGGTCGAGTTCGTCGGCGCGCCTGGGGAGCCCCGCGGACATGGCGCGGGTGAGCGCGTCGACGGCGACGCCGGGCCAAGGATCATCCGGGCCGGGGATCGGGCCCCTGTTGGGCTCCGGTGGGATCGCGTCGTGCAAGCGCGCGGCGATTTCGTCGAGTGCGCGTCCGTAGTGCTGTTCGAGTGAGGCCACGACGTCCAGAGCCTCTTCGATTGCCCCGGCATACTCGTCGACCTCGGCCTGGGTGATGTCGTCGCGGCCGGCAGCGGGCGCGAGCGAATCATCGCGGACGACCAGGCCGCGAGCCTGGGCTTCGGAGATCCGGTCGCGAACCACCTGTACCGCAGGGTCGAGCGCACTACCCGCCTGTTCAAGGGTCTGGGCCAGGTCGTCGAGATGGCCGGCAAGCGCGTCGATGTGGCGCAGCTCGGAGTCGACGGCATCCAGCACCGCGTCAGCGGCGACGCCCTCCCAACCCATGGCGAGGCTGTGGCGCCCCTCGGAGAGGGCCCCGCGCGCCTCCTCGGCGATGGCGAGCCGACCGGCGCTGGTCACACGCGCCGTCGTCACGCCGCGGGGGTCCCATAGCCGCACCGCGCCCGCCGAGTAGGTCACCCGATCTCCTCCTGTGACTCGTGTTCCGTCACCAGGTACGACGGGGCACGTCAGCGGCCGGTTCCATCGCCGAACGGATTCTTCGGAGGAGTCATCCCGAGTCTGGTGGAACCATCTGGTTGGTCGGGGCGTCAAACAGATCGTGGGGACATTAAGAGGACCAGCCGCCGCGCTCGTGGCCTGCGCGGTGATGTCCGCGTGCGGAGTGAGTCAGGACAACGACCAGGCGACGACGACGAGCCCAGCGGCCGCCGAGGAGACGATCAACCCCTGGGATCTGCCGATAGAGCAGCGGCCCGCCCTCTTCGACCCGTGTGCCGAAATTCCCATCGAGGCGGTGGAGCAGGGGGTCGGTTCGATTGTGGCCGAAATACCGAAGTTCTATAACCGCGAACCTGGTTCGCTCATCTCCTGCGGATGGGGAAACGATGAAGCGCAACTCAGTCTCTTGGCGACGTGGAAATCTCGTAATGACTACCTTGCCGATAATGCATTCAATGTAGAGAACGCCCAAGCGCGCGTTAGCGGAAGAACTGGTCTTCGACTTTCTGATCAGGGAGACCTGTTTAATAGTTCTTGCGTTCAGCTATTCTTCACCTCTCGTGGCGCTGTTTGGATGCGGTTAGACCTAGTTACGGGCCTCAATGAATTTAAAGGCGATAGCCTTTCGAAGGCGTGTGAGGTTATCGATCAGGCGATACTCCCACTTATCGACTTTGTTCCCGAAGGAGACATTCAGTGACCGTCCATCTTGAACCGGGAGTCGCTGAATTGTGCGTTAGTCGCTGCGGCGACTTTATCAACGAAGTGACCCAGGACCTTACTGGGGGGATGATTGCCGGTCAGGGTTCATCGCACGGCGCTTTCGACACCGCCCGGCAAATCGGCACCGTGTATTCGCTATTCGTGGGAGAAGACCTGCGAACCTTGCTTAACGGCTATGTGGATCAGGCGAAGGCCATGGCCATGCTTTTCGCCGCGGCCGGCGGTTTAATCGAGGCGCAGGACGAGGCGGTAGCAGCGGCGCTGGGGAAGGCGGCGCAGGAGCCGGCCGGTCTGCAGAGCCTGGGACTGATGGGCTCACTCGGGTCGACCCTCCTGATGCTGGACGCCGCCGACGGGACCAGCACGCTGCACGGGTATGACCGAGTGGGACCCGAGGAGGTATCGGGCGCCCCACTGGCGAAGATGGTCTCCGGGGCACAGGCTCTGGATCCGGCGCAGTTCCAGCAGGTGCGGGATCGAGTCAGCACCGTCGCGACAAGCCTCCACACGGCAGCGGCAAACCTGCGCAGCGGCCTGGGCAACGCACTGGGCAGCCAGTGGCAGGGTGAGTTCGCTACCCAGGCCAGCACCTCGGTGGGATCGTTCACCGAATCGGTAGACAGACTGGCTACGGTCCTCGAAGTGGTGGCCACCAAGGCGAGCACCGCCGAGGACGGTTTCAGCACCACCAAGTCGCGGATCGGCGAGGAGTCCGCAACGCTCCAGGCCGCCCAGGTCAACACCCCGGGCTTCGGCTACGTCCACGGCCCTCCGACCCTCGAATCCGCTGCCGCGATGGCCGCAGCCCAGGAGGCCGCCGAAGAACAGGCACGAGCGATCGTCAACACCGTTTACAGCCCCGCGGTGATGGACGCCAACCTCGCCGACCTGGACATACCCAGCCCGTACCGCGTGATCTCGACGTCGGCGCTGGGTGGCGCGAGTGGACTCGACCTGGTCTCGGCCTGGAACGTGGACGGGGTCGTCCGACCCGCTGGTCCGGCCGCACCCGGCCAAGCCGCCCTCGCCGCCGCCGGGGGAGGAGGGAATCCGGCCGGAGTCCCCGCGGTCGGCGCAGGTGCTGGCACGGGGACGACGACGAGCCTGCCCGCCGCAACCGACGCCCCCACCGAGCAAGCACTTCTGACCTCGCGGAACGGCGCGGTCGACGGCGGGGGAGCGGTGGCCGCCGCCACCGGACAGACAGCTGCGGGCGGTGCGAACGCGGGCGGAACACAGGCAGCCGGCGTCAACGCCTCGACCCATGCGGCTGCCACCCCGTTCGCACCGATCACGGGAGCGAACGGGCAGCCGATAGGAGCAGGCGGGGGCGCCGCGAGAGCGCGGGGGATCCGCAACGGATCCCAGCGTGATCGCGGCTTCGGTACCGCTGCCGGAATGCTCGGCGGAGGCGCCGGGGGTGCGGGAGCAGGAGCCGGGGCGGCCAGGATGGGTGGCGCAGGCACCCTGGCGGGCTTCGGGAGCCCGGGCGGCTTCGGAACCGGCGGACCGACGGCAGGAGTACCGGGCGGCGGCATGTCGGCAGGCTCGGGACCCGCGGGAGCACCCGCAGGGGCGTTCTCGTCGTCACATGGTGGTTCCCAGGCCAGCCGCGCAGGGATGATGCCGATGGGCATGATGGGCGCGGCAGGGGCCGGACAGAACGAGGGCCGACGCGGTCACACGCCGGCCGGATACCTGACCAACGCCACCAACACCTCGGAGATCATCGGGGAACCGGTCAAGGTCGCCCCCGCGGTTCTGGGACGAACGCCGCCTCCCGACGACGCCGCCGCCGAACAAGAGCAGCAGCAGGAGACCGCCTATGTCGGCCGGGTCGTCGGACGGCCAATCGTTGGATCATGACGGCGGGCCCTTGCCCGACCGACGTCCATTCCTAGTTGTTCTGCCCACGCAGGTTGG